>JAUWMY010000205.1 GCA_030612945.1 Desulfobacteraceae bacterium | reverse complement strand
ACTTTTTGTCCCTTTCCCATGATTATTTTCTTTGGGGGTTCAGGTCGTTGGGAGCTTTCCGTTTTTCCGAAAGGGAGGTAGATCGTAAATTTCGCGCCCTTCCCCTGTTTTGATGATACCAAGATAGCGCCTTTGTGCTGCTCAACAATACCATGGGTTGTGGAAAGTCCCAGTCCCGTGCCCTTACCAACATCTTTGAGTGTAAAAAAAGGATCAAATATCTGGTCCAGGGTCTCTTTATCCATACCATGTCCTGAATCCGAGACAATTGCAACGACCTTATTGTTCCTCTTTCTGGCCTCAACAAGTAATTCCCCGCCATCGGGCATGGCATCCCTGGCATTGGTGAATAAATTTAAAAATACCTGGCTCAGAAGTGAGTGATTACCCTGGACAAACAGATTCTCCTCTAAATCCAATTTAATCTCAATATTCTTGTCGAATACCTTTTCTATAATCCCGTATGTTTTAGTTATAACTTCAGATAAATCTACGTCAATGAGTTGAAGTTCCCCGCCTTTTTTGGAAAAATGTAATAGGTTGTTGATCAAATCAACACCCTTTTCCACGGAGTCATGAATGCTTTTCGCCGTATCACGGATTTCTGTCTTTTCACCATGCACCATTTCAAGATATTCAATATTTCCTGAGATAGCCTGCAATATATTCCTGAAGTTGTGTGCAGTCCCTCCGGCAAAAGTACCAATCGACTCCATTTTTTGGGAAACAAGGAGTTGTTCTTGCAAAGTTTTTTGCTCTGCCGCTGCTTTTTTCTTGTCCGTGATATCATCATAAATAGTCACGATTTCGCCGGAATGTAAACGATATATATAGCATTCTCTCCAATCCGGCATTTCTCCGTCCCGGAATAAAGCAAATGAATGGGTTTCCGGTTTGCCGGTTTTCCATACTCTTTTAAAAATTTCTACCAGGTCGATCTCCTTGAAGTTGGGGAATGCTTCAAGGAGTAGCTTGCCCAGTACTTCCCTCTTTTTTATTTTTTCAATTTTCTGGGCAGCCTTATTTAGGTCAAAGATAGCAAAATCCTCACCGTCACTGACCGGGACGGAAACCATTACACCACTGCTCATGTTATCATAAATGGCCTTAAATCTGGTTTCGCTTTCTCGAAGTTTTTCTTCCGTCTCAATAATTATCCTTGTTCTATCTTCGACTGTTTTTTCCAAATTTGAGTAAAACAATGCATTCTCTATGGCTACTGCTGCCGGGCTGCTTAAGGAGGTAATGAGTGAGAGATCCTCCTCTCGAAATCCAAACGGTTTATCAACCGAATCCACATAAATAACCCCGCGGATTTGCGACCTGCTGATCAAAGGGACACACATTACCGACTTCATCCTGCGCATACTATCTGAAAAATTCTCTGTGTCTTCCTGTGTCAAATCTGGCATGGTGAAAGGTTTGCCTTCTTTCACGACTTTTTCCGCGATGGTCCGGCTGTAACTGATATTGGTTTTTGCTTTGTCGAATTTTGATCTGCCTATAATCTGCTCGAGCTTCCCTGTATCACTGTTAATCAGCAGGATAGCCCCTCTGTCTATCCTTTTGAGAAGATCGAAAATATAATCCAGTATCTTCTGCAGGATTTCATCAATATCTAACGATTGCACCAAGACATTTGATACCTTGTATATTAATTCCAGATTCTTTGTCGTTGTATAGGGTCTGCGTCTGTCTAAAGTAAATATACCCGTTGTGGAGAGTTCACCGGATAGGTCAGCCAGGTTCTGAATATTAGCGGAATCCTCTGAGGAGGCTTTTCCCAAAGAAATCAACACCCTGCCAATAACAATCGGCAGCCCCTCTTTAACTTCAAATTCTTTACCAGGTTCTAATCGCTTGCCATTAATGAAAGTACCGTTAGTAGTTCTTAAATCTTCGACAAAATACCTCTTTTTCCCCCTTAGAATATTTAAATGGCTGCGAGATATGGAGCTATCCTTGATTTGAATATCATTATCCGGCGATCGACCAATACAAGCAGTGTCACCCTCAAGGTTAAAAGACTTACCTTGGTGTGGTCCGTTTAATATGAAGACTTTGATCATAGTTTCTTCGCCTTGCCCTATGTAATAATTCCCATTATTCCACTATTTCAACATTCTCCCGCTGTTTGCGGGACAGTGCGAAACGGATCTAAGTTTTATCCCTTGCGGTCAAGAGCTGCTCTATGTAGCCCTTGAGAGTGGACATCTTGACGGGTTTGGCAAGCACAAGGTCCGCCTTTTTTTCTACAGCCGCGGCCTCTGGTTCTTTGCCATAACCTGTGATGGCGATAACCGGAATGTGAGGCCTTTTCTCTTTCAGTGCCGTCACAACGCCGACTCCGCTCACGTAAGGCATGACAATGTCTGTGATCACCAGGTCATACTCTGCCGATTGCAACTGCTTCAGCCCTTCCATGCCGTCTGTGGCAGTAATGACCGCATAATTTAAGTATTCCAAGTGTTTAATGAGCATAGCAAGGACATCCGGATCGTCCTCTATGACAAGAATCCTTGTTTTTTGTTCTTTTTCCATTTTTGTGGTCACCCGTGGTTACCTGTTTTGATAAAGCCACTATCCTGCTGAAGCAGAAGCCTTAATCTCTTTCAAGATATTGCGCGCCTCTTCCGCGCCTTTGAAATTCTGACTAATATTCAGAGCCTTCTCCAGAAACCCTTTCGCCTTACGGGGCTGCTTGTTCTTGTAATAGGCAAGGCCCAAATGAAGATTGATCACCGGATTTTCCGGGTTTTGCGTCAGGCTGTCCTCAAATTCGGCAATAGCATTCAGATAACTTCCTTTTAAATAATAGATCCAGCCCAGGGTGTCCATGACAGCCCCGTTGTCAGGCATCTGCTCCTTGGCAACCTGCGCAAAACCGAGGGCCTCATCGATGTTGCCTCCCCTTTCTGTCAGATTCCAGGCCAGGTTGTTAGCTGCAGGGGCAAAATCACTCTTAATCTCAAGGGCCTTTCTGTAATAGGTTTCCGCCTTTTCGCCGTCATCCTGTTGATCATAAATTGTGCCAAGGGCCATGTATGCTGCCAGATACTTCGGATTCTTGCTCAGTATAGCCTCGTACTGGGTAATGGCCTGGTCGAGCTTCTTTTCAATTATATAAATCCTGGCCAGGGCCACATAAGGGGCAATAATATTTGGATCAGTCTTGATGGCCTTCTCAAAATGATGCTGGGCCTTTTTGGGATCCCTTCCGGCCAGGGAAATGTTTCCTTCCAGGTATTGGATAAGGGCTAAGTGGGAAGTGTTCCCTCCTGTTTTTTCTTTCTGTTTTTCGCAGATTTGAAATGCTTTGTCATACTTTTTTTCACGTACATATATACCCACGATTAATGCCAGGGCATCAGTTTGTTGAGGGTCTAATTCGAGGGCCTTTTGAAAGTTTTTCTGGGCGTCCTCAGGTCGTTTTGTGAGGTTATACACAAGGCCGAGCCTGACATAAGCTGGTGCAAAATCAGGATCTAAGTTGGTGATCTCTTTAAAGGCAGCCTCAGCCCCCTTAGTATCCCGTTCCAGGATTTTCTGGTTCCCCTGTAGCATGAGCGCCCGAATGTTCTTCGGCGCCAGTTTGAGTGAACTCTCTATTTGTTCACGGGCCAGGTCCTGGTTTCTTTGGCGGAGGTAGAATTCTGCCAGGAGCAGCCTTGCATCTAAAAGACGGGGGTTGAGTTCCACCGACTTCAGCAGGTCTTGCTCAGCCAGCCTGCTTTCCCCTTTTCCCACCAGGGATAGGGCCTTAAAATAATGGGCCATGGCATTGCGTGGACTTTCCTTGACAATTAGATCAAATCGGCTCAGAGCATTGGTAAAATCCTTTTTGAGCAGGTATAGCCTTCCTTTTAGGAAGTTCGCGCTTAGGTGTCCATTATCTTTTTCCAGGACTTTGTCGATCGTGCCTTCGGCTTCCTTTAATTTTTTGAATTCAAAATGGAGTTGTGCGATACTTACCAGGACATTCAGGTCGTCCTGCTTGATCTCTGCTGCCCTCTGCATTGCCTCCAGGGCCTGATCGTAGGATTTTCTCCGTGCATAATATGCGCCCAGATTCATCAGGGGCACCGTGTCTTCCATGGTAGAAGAATCAGTTGCTTGTAAATAGGCTTTTTCAGCCTGCTCCCATTTTCCACGGCTTTCGTAAAAACGGGCGAGGATGGAAAGGCTCTGGTATTCGGAACCGGAAGCCCGGATCATTTTTTTGAGTTCTGCTTCGGCCTTGTCCCACTGACCTTTTCTGCCATAAAGGCGAGATAATTCTATGTAAGGAATGCGCGATTCAGGGTCTAAAGATAGGGCTTTCAGGTATTTTTTTTCGGCCTTATCAAGGTCTCCCTTTAAAAAGAACAGGCGTGCCAGGGATAGGTGAGTCTCGAAATGGCTGGGATTTATGGAGAGAGCCTTCTCCAGGGTTTTTATGGCGGAATCAAGGTCCTTCTCGTGGACCTGAACGCCCGAAAGAATGGCCATGGCTTCAATGCTGTCCGGGGATTTCTCCAGAACCAACTCGGCCTTTTTTTTTGCCTCCTCAGTTCTTTTCCCAAGGAGAAGTATCTGGCCCATTTTCAACTGGGCCTTCATATTCTCAGGGTTTACAGAGACTGCACGGGAGAAAGACTGGAACGCCTCTCTTCCCTGTTGAAGCTTCAGGTAGGTCTCACCCAGTTCGTAATGGGCAGCGTCATTTTCAGGATCCAGTTGAACTACATTCCTGAATTCAATCACCGCTTTTTTGAATTCTGTTTTTTCAACATACTGCCTTGCCCTTTCCAGGTGTCTGGCCTCTTTCTCTTCCTTACTGGCACAACCAATGCACAGAACAAAAAGAATAGCGACCAACATGGCCCCGAAAGAGCAGATTATAAATGCATTATGAGTTGTATTTGCTCTCGTCCCCAATCTCATAGCTCGCATATTGTTATGAGTGATTAAGTTTCTTGAAATTTTAACTAAATATAATACAACTTAATGTAACTTATGTCAAACAACTTCTTTATTTTAGCTGGAAGCGGATCGGGATTTTTACCCACATTTCCACTTTTTCATCTCCCTTCATCCCCGGCTCAAACAACCAGTCTTTCACTGAAGCCACCGCCGCCTTATCAAGTATTGTGTATCCACCTGATTTGAAGACTTGCAAATCCTTCACCCTTCCACTCGGATCAACAAGGACCTCCAGGACAACAGTCCCTTCATACCCCCTTTTCCTGGCAAGCCTGGGATAATGGGGTGAGGGATTCGTGCGATACATAGGCCTTGCCTCACGTAAAACCTGCGCTGGTGGTATTGAGGCAATGCGGGTTTTCTCCTCAATTCCCTTTTTCTCGAAAATATCCCCAGTAAAATCCTTCCAGGGTTCAAAAAGTTCTTCTACGATCTCGGGTTGTTCCGGTTCCGGAAAAGGTTCTGGTTTTAAAGGGGGAGGTGCGCTATCAGTCACCCTGGGGACATTTTCTTTCTTAGATTGGGTGAATGCTTTTGCCTGTTTTTGAGGCGT
>JAUWMY010000545.1 GCA_030612945.1 Desulfobacteraceae bacterium | reverse complement strand
TTTCTTTGGCCCCGGATTTAGTTCATCCTGTGCTCAAAAAAAGCATGGCTGAGTTGCTTGTGGATTCTCCAGAGAAAGATCAGTCTGTGGTTCCCATGGGGGGCGCATAAATGCGACTTTTGATTTTTGCAGTCCTGGCCTATTTGCTTTATCGTGTCTTGAGGAGCTATTTCGGTTCCGGCCAGAAAATAACAAGGACTGAAAATGGCGGTGTCATTGACGAAATGGTAAAGGATCCTTTCTGTGACACTTATATACCCGTAAGGGATGCCAAAAGAAGGGTAATAGATGGGAGGGAATATTTTTTCTGCAGTGAGGAGTGTGCTGATAAATTTCAAAAGGAAAAGGAGGAATTATGAAGTTTTTTATCGATACGGCCAATATAGATGAAATAAAAAAAGCCAATGAATTGGGCATGGTTGACGGTGTGACCACGAATCCGAGCCTGGTTGCCAAAGAGGGGCGGGAGTTCAAGGGGCTTATAAAGGAAATATGCGATATTGTAGATGGCCCGGTCAGCGCCGAGGTGGTCAGTTTGGATGCAGAAGGGATGGTTAAGGAGGCAAGGGAACTGGCCAACCTGGCTGATAATATTGTTGTAAAAATACCCATGTTGGAAGAGGGCCTAAAGGCAGTAAAGACCTTGGCCCAGGAGAAGATTAATACAAACGTAACCCTTTGTTTCTCTCCAATTCAGGCATTGATGGCAGCAAAGGCCGGGGCCGCGTATATCAGCCCCTTTGTGGGTAGATTGGACGATATCAGCCAAATTGGTATGGAGTTAGTGGAAGAGATTATAACAATCTATGATAATTATGGCTTTGAAACCGAGGTGATTGTAGCGAGTGTTCGGAATCCAACCCATGTGCTTGACGCAGCCCTCATGGGCGCAGACATTGCAACAATACCTTTTAAGGTCATTCAACAGTTAACTAAACATCCTTTGACAGATATTGGTGTGGAAAAATTTCTTGCTGATTGGAAGAAGCAGGGGTAGACATGTTTGCAGCGAGGGTGAAATGGGCTGGAGCTGCTGGTTTGGCACTTTCACTGTTTTTAATCCTTCCAGTTTCCGCAGACATCTACCGCTACGTGGACAAGGACGGGGTGTGGCATTTCACCAACGTTCGAAACGACGCCCAATATAAACTATATATCAAAACCATCCGTAAAACACCTTCGACGTTTATAAAAGAATATGAGGGGATTATCCTTCAGGCTTCAAGAAGGTTTGAGGTGGAGGCCTCCTTGGTCAAGGCGATTATCAAGGCTGAATCGTACTTTGACCATAAGGCAGTCTCTCACAAGGGAGCGCAGGGCTTGATGCAGTTGATGCCCCAGACGGCGAATGCCATGGCCGTGGAAAACCCGTTTGATCCGGAAGAGAATATATTTGGTGGCACGCGATATTTAAGCCTTCTGCTAAAACGTTTTAATAATGACAAAAGGCTCGCAGTGGCCGCATATAATGCCGGCCCGGAAAGAGTAGAGGCCTGTAATGGTATTCCACCCATAGCTGAAACAGAAGGATTTGTGAAAAAGGTCATGAATTATTATCGGGACTATAGTAGTAAATAAAATAGAGAGGTGTTTGTTTTAGCTGATTTTTTATTGACAAAGCACATTTGTGGTGTAAAATAATGTATGTATAAGCGGGAATAGCTCAGCTGGTAGAGCCTCACGTTGCCAACGTGATTGTCGCGGGTTCAAATCCCGTTTCCCGCTCCATAATATATTACTTCCGCGAAATTCATAGATGTTGATGTAGGGCGGCATAGCCAAGAGGCTAAGGCAGCGGTCTGCAAAACCGTTATTCATCGGTTCGACTCCGATTGCCGCCTCCAATAATTTCAAGGGGTTAGCTGATATGGCTTACCCCTTTTTCATTTATTGCTACCATTTTGCTACCATCTCCTCTGAAAGTATGGGGAGGTGAG
>JAUWMY010000344.1 GCA_030612945.1 Desulfobacteraceae bacterium | reverse complement strand
TTCCGGCGAAAGCCGGAATCCAGTTTTTTCAATTAGTTGCAGAGTTTCTGGACTCCGGTTTTCACCGGAGTGACGACTTTTTGCGAAACCATCAATCTTCAATCGAAAATAGTCAATTGATTATCTCACCCGATATTTGTTTGAGATGGGAAGCCTTCTGTCTTTCCCCAGGCCTCGTGGAGTTATCTTGATCCCTGGGGGGGATTGCCTACGCTTATACTCATTTCTGTTCACTAAACGTATTACCTCTTTTACTATATCTTCCTCAAACCCCATGCTAAGGATTTCCTCCAGGCTTTTGTCCTCCTCCACATAGGCCTGAAGGATGGGATCCAGAACAGAATAAGGGGGAAGTGAATCAGTATCCTTTTGTTCGGGTCTCAGTTCGGCAGACGGGGGTTTGATAAGAACCCTTCGAGGAATAACTTCTGTTTCTTCTATGCTGTTTCGATATCCGGCCAATTCGTAAACCAGGGTTTTGGGCACATCCTTGATAACGCTAAATCCGCCGGCCATGTCTCCATAAAGGGTGCAGTAGCCTACACTACTCTCGCTTTTATTTCCTGTTGTCAGGACTAACCAGCCAAATTTATTGGACAGTGCCATGAGGATATTCGCCCTTATCCTGGCCTGGAGGTTCTCCTCTGTTACATCAGGAGTTAATCCCTGGAACTCGGAAGATAGCATTGCCTCATAGGCCTTAATAGCATCGACGATGGGGATGGACTTAAATTTGATCTTGAAATTGGAGGCAAGGTTTTCCGCATCTTCCTGGCTTTCCGAAGATGTGTAAGGGGAAGGCATAGCCACTCCGATGACATTTTCTCTTCCCAGGGCATCAGCAGCAATGGCTGCTACCAGGGACGAGTCTATGCCTCCACTCAGGCCGAGGGCTACCTTTTTGAAACCGTTTTTTTTCACATAATCAGAAACCCCTAATACAAGAGCGCGGTAGACCTCTTCAAGCCGCGAAACATCTACTATATCTCTTTTGGGCAGGACCGGCTTTTTTTGTGTTTTGGCCATCTTCAGGTCTATTTTTTTTAGATTGTCTTCGTGGTCTGAAGGGGCAAATTTTTCCTTTCTCCGGCGGGGGTCATGAATCCGTTGGAGAAATACCGCGTCTAAGTTCAGGTCAGTAACGATAAAGTCCTCCTCAAATTGTTTTCCCTGGCAAAGCAGGTCTCCTTTTTGATCCAATATCATACTGCCACCATCGAAGATAAGCTCATCCTGACCTCCCACGAGATTGTTGAAAGCCACGATTGCTAAGTTATCCGCTGCCCTGGTGGCCAACATCCTTTTCCTGCTGTTGCCTTTTTCTGCATGATAGGGAGAAGCAGAAATGTTCACAACCAATTCCGCGCCTCCTTTAAGGGTTTGGGTGGTGGTAGGGCCTTCCGGATACCACATGTCTTCGCAGATGTTCAGCCCAATCGCGGTTTCCCCGAGGCTAAATACAGGAATTTCGTTTCCTCCCTGAAAATATCTGTTTTCATCAAACACTCCATAATTGGGGAGATATATTTTGTGATAGACCCCGGCTAATGTTCCGTTATTAATTATGGCCGCGGCATTGTAGAGATCATCTTTCTTATCCACGAAACCGACAATAACACAAATACCGGAGGTGGCTTTTATTATCTTTTTCAGGTAATCCAGGTTTTCGTTGACAAACTGGGGCATAAGAAGCAGATCCTCCGGTGGATAACCGGTTATAGCCAGTTCCGGAAAAGTGATTAGATCTACCCCGAGATGTCTTGCCTGCTCAATGTATTGCAATATTTTTTTTGTATTCCCTTCCAGGTCTCCCACAGTTGTGTTGATCTGGGCCATCGCAATCCTTAAAGTCCGCATTTCCTGGCTCCCTCCTTAGACTTAAAACAACTTCTCTTTGGAGTCATTTTATACCATATCTCATTCATGTCAAAACAGGTTTTGGATTTCAACAGAATTTTCAGTTGATTTTCCAATCAAAGATAGCCGTCAAGTGAACCCACAGGACACATAAATGGCGTGTTATCCAACCCACGGAGGCACAAGCCGGCAGGCGCCTCTTAATTCTTTATCAAAACTACCATATTCGGGTTCCCTGGAAGCCAGAAACGCCCAGTATTTCTGTGAATGGTTCATGTGTATGGTGTGGCAGAGTTCTTGGATGAAAACACAGCGGTCAAAGCCAACAGGTATCATTACCTCAAGCCCGTTTTGCAGGCTTACCTTAAGACCAATGGGCTTTGCCCGAGGACTTTCACGCACAGAATATTCATACAATCCCCGGCTCACAATGACGCTCCTTTGCAAGGGCCGAAATATCTAACCTGCTTATAGAGCTTTATTGTGCAGCCAAGAAAGTTCTTGCCTTTTTTGTGCAAATCAATAATTTGTTGGCTCATGACACTACGGCTCCATTTCGTGAGATTTCCCGGTAAACAGGAAACTCCGTTAATATACCATTCTCCCACCCATCAACGGATGTGAACAAAGGACTAAAAATAACATTATATTCCATACCGATATCGAATAAAGCCCCAACAATGGCCTTCGAGGCCCCTCGGGGCCTTTTTTTTCCTATGAGAGGCATTTTCTCCCCCACCCATCAATTCTTCCATTCGGACTGCGATAATATTGCTCCTTTTCAAGAATTTGTGCAATCTCTCCTCCGAAAATTGAAGGCAGGTTTTGATTATTTGTTCTCATCTTTAAGAAAACCCTTACAAAGATCAGGATTTATCCAGATATTTTCTCTTTCGCTGATTTGTTGAAAATAGAAACGCAGTTGATCTTCGCTGATCAATTTCTTTGCATAGGTTTCTATCAAAACACCCAATTACCCCTGTACCAGTAAATTCTTTTGCCGGGCATAATTCCGACCACGCGCTTCATCCATGAGAAGCAAAATATTTTTTGATAATGTCGGCGCAAGCAGTTTTGAAAAATAAAAAGTGGACCAGCATTTTAAACCACGTTTATTGCCATTCTGAAAGTTCCTCTTTGATAGTTTGCTCGGAAAATTCAGGGTCTATATTGTGGTGACGCGCTTCTCGGATCAGATCCTGTTTATTAAGTCCCATTTGTTCCGCAACATAACCCAAAGAACCCACACCATCCCGATACAACTGAATTGCACGCTCCATCTTATACTGATAAATGCCCAGACGAATAATCTGTTTAAGAGTTAACTCATCTTCAGGCAATCCCTTTATCCATGTGCGTGGTATTTTAACAGTGACGTCTTGCTCCATAATGCTGTTTCCTTTTTTACTTATAATGCTTTGACATCATAATCTATTTGACGTCCCTTTAATGAGTGACCCCTTTATCGCTTGTTTTCGTTGGTGTTGAGATTATTGATCAGGCAACCCTTCAGAAGATGTTAAGCCTGTGAACTGATATGTGAGGGGTACAAGCAGAACTTTAATCAGAAATTATTTGAACCGGTTTTAGAAATCCGATTCTGGCAACAGCCCGTCAAGACCTGACACATTTTGTTCTAAGATCCAACCCTTCTCACTTTTATTTACGAGCGGAATAAGACTCACGGACTGTTTCAAGAATCAGCTCAGCAATCAATTCGTCATCTTGTTTCAAGTTATATATTCCGCTGTGTGATGGATCATTCATTAAGGGGGCATGAAGCACTTCAAGATTTCGACCATCTGGACTTTCTGTTAGTACTTTTTTGCGGACTCCACCAACATTTAGGACAGCTATTTTTGCACGTGCTCCTACGCTCGAAAATGTTTCGGAGTAGATTGTTCGAATTTTAGTAATTTCGCTCTCTCTACTTGAGCAATTGAGAAATTCCAACCAATTAACAGATAGACTTTCTTCGCCTGCTCTCAACATAAAAGCAGTAGCCTGAATTTGCCCTTCAGGGGCTTGCATAGGTCGACAG
>JAUWMY010000511.1 GCA_030612945.1 Desulfobacteraceae bacterium | reverse complement strand
TTATAGGCCCTATACTGGGGTGTATCCTGAGAGAAAGTGGGATAAGTTCCAATGACACCTTCTGATGCCTCACCCGAAAGCTCCACTAATTTGGGAGATTTTGCAGCAGAACCCATAATCCATTGGACATTCAATCTTGTTTCATAGGCCTGCTTGAGCATAGTTGCGCCTCCTTTTATATATGCGAGATTTACAACAGCCTTGGGAGAAGCTTTCTTTATTCTTAAAATCTCACTCCGATAGTCTGTCTTTCCTTCATCATACGCAAGCTCATCAAGTAACCGTCCACCATCCTTAAGGAATTGATTCTTGAAAACCTCTGCAAGGCCGACCCCCCAATCGTTATTGACATAGGTAAGCAACAGTTCTTTATATCCCAAATACTTAACAAGTTCGGCAACACCCTTACCCTGAAGCAGATCCGAGGGAAAAACTCGAAAGACATATGAACCGCATTTGGTTATAGCAGCGGCTGCACTTTCTGCAGCAATAAGGATCGTCTTGTTCTGCTGGGCAATGGGGCAGACCGCCAAAAAGTTTGAACTGGCAGCCGGGCCGAAAATCACAGGAAATTTATTGATGGTTATGAGTTTCTGAATAGCAGAAACAGAACCCTTTGACGTGGAGGTATTATCTTCAAAAAGTATCTTCATTGGTTTTCCATTGATCCCACCTGAAGCGTTGACCTCATCCAACGCAAGGAGCATTGCCTGCTGAAACCCCTGCCCATAAACGGCCAGTTTCCCGGTGAGTGGGGTCACCGCCCCAACCACAACCTCTGCTGCCACTGCTGTTGTCAATGCAAATGAAGCGATAAAACAAATACCTGCCAAAATAATGATAAATTTTTTCATGTTCTCCTCCTTTTTATGGTTTAATTTAACATATATCGTTTTCCAACACGCCAACGGTAATTACCCGGTCGGCCATAGGAGGCTGTCCGAGAATGGCTATTTTCCCTCCCGCTAATAGCGGGACGTCAGGCTCAAATTATAATCCTCGAAATACTTCAATGTATTCCTGTGGTTATAATTTTCGCCTTCCTTGATCTTGGAAAAAATATCTCACTCTCAGACAGCCTCCTAGTGTGATACCAGCGAACACAATAGAAACAAGGGGCTATTTTTTCAAGGTATTTTTTTCAAAAGGTTATATGTGTTTGCCAGAAATTATCACTGCGGACTTTTCACTATATGATTTGTACCACCGCTTATCATTAGTACTGGCTTATTGACTTTTCATCATAAGTGCCATAATGGGAAGTAAGAAATTGAAAGAAGGAGCTCTAAAATGATTGAAACTATAAAGCAGACTACCGATTTTCTGGCTTCAAAGATGGCGGAGTCACCCAGGATAGGGCTGATTACTGGAACCGGGTTAGGGTCAGTAACAGAGCGTATGACCATTGATTTTCGTCTCCCTTACGATAAAATCCCAAATTTTCCACAGTCCACTGTTGAAGGGCACAAAGGAATGCTGGTGGCCGGTAAACTTGCAGGTAAACCAGTCATTGCCCTTGAGGGTCGTTTTCATATCTACGAGGGATATTCACCAAAAGAGATCACCTTTCCGATGAGGGTTATGGCCATGCTGGGCGTTAAAAACTTACTAATATCCAGCGCAGCAGGGGGTTTGAACCCACAGTTTGAGACCGGTGATCTAATGATAGTTACGGACCATATCAACCTGACAGGAACCAATCCGTTGATCGGACCAAATCTCGACACCTTTGGGCCTCGCTTCCCGGATATGACCCAGGTATACAAACCTGACTTAGTCAAACTTGCCAGGGAAAAAGCGCTGGAATCAGGGGTTTTAATCCGCCAGGGTGTATATGTCGGGCTGGTGGGCCCGAGCCTTGAAACACCTGCTGAGACCCGTTTTTTGAAGATGATCGGGGGTGATGCAGTGGGTATGTCCACGGTTTCAGAGGCCATTGTGGCCGTACATTGCGGCATGGATATCATGGCCATTGTGGCCATAACAAACATGAATTTGCCCGACTGTATGGAAAAAACATCCATTGATGACGTTATCGCCACTGCTAAAAAAGCTGGTTCTAAGCTTGCTTGCCTTTGGGAGGGGATTGTTGAAGGCCTTCCTATTTAGATTAGTTTTTCACCGCAGAGACGCTGAGATCGCAGAGAAATGATTTATTATTTTGGTAACTTCTCAATTCGGGCGTTCACAACCGGATTAATGCCTTAAGCTAATGACAATGGCTGTATGGCCTTTCGGAGTTTAGGCGTGAGCCTTTTATAAAATCCTTACGGATAAAGTCCACCAGAACTTTTTGAAAAGTCACATAGCTAATGGGTAGATTTTTTGCGCAAGGCCATAATAGTGAGGTGCATTGACATGCAACAAGTTGATAAAATAATAAAAACCGGGACCTTTTTGCCATTGCACCCTGAAAATTCATTCATTCAAAGT
>JAUWMY010000491.1 GCA_030612945.1 Desulfobacteraceae bacterium | reverse complement strand
TCCTCGAAATCCTTTAACGAATCCTGCCTTTCTTTTGTAAAGACACAGGCCAGGCATGCCTCAACTTCATAGTCCATCAATGCTTCGAGACTTACTTCACCACGCGCCATGTTAAGGCCCGTTTTGATCATCTTGATTGAGAAGGAAGAATTCTTTGCAATCTTTCTTGCCATTTCTTTGGCTTCATCCATGAGTTGTTCCAGGGGAACAGCCTTATTGACAAGACCTATTCTCTCTGCTTCTTTACCATCAATATATTCTGCTGTAAAGAGAAGTTCTTTGGCCTTCCCCGGTCCGATGAGATCCTGTACAAGTCTCATGGCTCCCCCGGTGACTGAAGAAGTTACTCTGGCCTCAGGAGAGCCAATCTGCGCATCCTCTGCGGCTATCCGGATATCACATGCAAGGGCCAGCTCGTATCCCGAACCCAGTGCATAACCGTTAATAGCGGCTATTATCGGTTTTTCAAAGCGAATTATTTTCCTGGTTGCCTCCTGAAGTTCAACGAGGTAATCCCGGTAGTCCTCTATGCTCCTGTCTTTTGATTCCTTTAGATCAGCTCCGGTAGAGAAAGCCCGTCCCTCCCCTGTAAGAATCAAGGCCTTTATTTCCGGATCACTTTTAACATCTTCCAGGGCCGCCTGAAAGTCGAGCCAAAGTTGTTTATTCATAGCGTTTAAGACCTTGGTTCTGTTTAGTTTAATTATGGCAATCCCTTCTTCTTTTTCGTAAATAATGCATTCAAAATCCATCTTTTCCTCCTTTAACAAAAAGTGGTAATTCACCGCAAAGACGCAAAGGACGCTGAGGTTTTGTTAGTATGATTCAACCGAGTATCACCCGGGAATCCACAATGGAAATTCCTTTATCATGGACTATGACCGGATTCAAGTCGATCTCATTAATCTCAGGATTGTCAATGGCGATCTCAGAGATTTTTGAAAGGATACCCTTAATGGCCTCAATATCCTTTGGTGCTTCCCCTCTGATCCCGGTTAAAACTTTATAGCCCTTTATATCCATGATCATTTGATCAATATCTTCCTCAGCCAGTGGAGCGACCCTGAAAGAGACATCTTTCAAGACCTCAACAAATATGCCTCCCAGGCCAAACATGATCACAGGACCAAACTGTGGATCCCGAATCATCCCAATAATGCACTCCTGACCTTTGGCCACCATTGGTGAAATAAGTGTTCCAATAACCCGTTCCTTTGTGGTCAATTTACAGGCATTTTCAACGATTTCTTCAAAGGCTTTCTCCACATCCTTTTCGTTTTTGAGGTCTAATTTGATACCTCCCGCATCGGATTTGTGGATAATGTCAGGGCTGACCACCTTCATTGCCAGGGGACAGGAAATCTTGCGTGCTACCTCTACTGCTTTTTCAAAATCACATGCTAACTCTGCTTCTGGCAATGGAATACCATATTCCTTGAGCAGATCTCTCGATTCTGTTTCTAAAAGATTAGACCTTTTTTCATCCTGAGCTTTTTTAAAGATCGCCTTTACCGCGGGCCGTGTTTTGGGTTCCCCATCCGGAATATGCATCCGGCTGATCTTTTCCCGATTCATGGCAAACTTCATGAGCGCGCTCATACACTGGGTAGATCGGTCAGATGATTCCATAACCGGAACGCCGGCCTCCTTCAGTATGTCAAGGGACTTTATTTGTCCTCTTGCAAAACTCGTATGCAAAACAAGGGGCTTTTTGTGCTTTTTCACTAAATCAACGAGATCCCGCGATGTCTGCTCCTCTAATTCGGCCACATGGGGAGCAATAATATCCTTGAAGCCGCCAAAAAAACCTGTGATATATATGCCATCCACCTGATCATCTTCCATGCACACCTTTACGCACTCGGTGATCATGTGAGGATTTTCTTCGGCAGTCCCCCCGTAATCGATGGGGTTACTGGCCGGCATACCTTGAAGTAAAAAGGGCTTCATCTTTTCCTGGGTCTCCTGAGAAAGAATAGGGACCTCCATTCCATAGGTCTCAGCGTTATCCGCTGCAATGGAATTGTCGCCGCCGCCTTCCGATAAAATGGCGACACGGTTTCCCCTGGGCAGTGGGCAGTTGCTCAATACCTCGGCCATATCAAAAAGCTCATCCACGTTTGATACCCGCACAATGCCTGCCTGCCTGAAGGCCGCGTCTACAATGACGTCATCACCTGCAAGCGACCCAGTATGAGACGCAGCGGCCCTGGCCCCGGCGCCCGATCGTCCCACTTTGAGTGCAACAACCGGTTTTTTCTTTACAGTTTCTCGAACTATCCTGACAAGGTCGTTTCCGTCTTTTATCCCTTCCAGATATGTCATAATCACCTTTGTATCAGGATCATCTTTCAGATAATCGATATACTCATGAAATTTGACTCCTATAGCATTTCCCACGCTCACTATTTTGCTGAAACCCACCCCTCTCATTTTGGCGTAATGGGTAAGGGAGTCGATGACGTTCCCGCTCTGGGCAAGCACAGAGATGGAGCCCTTGCTTATGCGAGGAACTCCCAGAAAATTCATATCCCCGGAAGCGCTGAACATGCCGCTGCAGTTAGGGCCTATCACAAAGGCGCCGGTCTTTGCTGCCTCATTTAATATCTTTGCCTCAATTTTTTTCCCCTCTTCTCCGGACTCGCCAAGACCAGCCGTGATGATAATGATTCCCTTTGCACCCATTTTCACGCTGCCTGCCACAGATTGCACGAGAAACCTGGGGGCCACA
>JAUWMY010000171.1 GCA_030612945.1 Desulfobacteraceae bacterium | reverse complement strand
ACTTTGAGGTGGGCTTCATCGTTTTTGAAATCTCTTAGAAGGCGATAATAGCGGAGGCTTTCCGATCTAAGAGTCGTTCCAGCCACAAAAGTGCCTTTTCCCTGGATTCGATAAAGATATCCTTCATGTACCAGGTTCAAGATAGCTTTTTTTACTGTGTTTATGCTTACTCTAAGTAATTCTGCAAGTGACCTTTCGGGAGATATTTTTTCTCCGGGGCCCCACCTGCTACTTTCGATCTCATTTTGGAGTGTTTTCTGTAGGTTATAATAAACGGGGGTCGGATCTGGATTGATCTTTTTCATAATGTTCATACCACCTTTTTCATACCTTAAAATGAATTACGGCAATAGAATTATGGAAAATTGATACCTACAACCCAACATACCAATATTGCTCTCTTGTAATTTTGTCAATGAAAAAATTTAACTGAGCGATTTAAGCAAAGAATTCACTGTAAAAGGCGACATTGACCTCACTGAGCTATTAAATGAATCAGCGGAAGGAAATAAATGATGGATAAAAGGTTTAAGAACCTGATCAAACCTGTTGCATAAGCAGATAACTGGAATGATTCAGACTGGTCTGGACATAACCCTTCATAACTCACCGCTTTCATTATATTGAGACACCTGTGAAATTATCCATGTAAAGCCTTGCCCAGCGCCTTATAGGAGGTTTCCAGCATGATCTCAGCGAGAGTGGGGTGCGCGTGAATTGTTTCTGCCAGTTCTTTTACAGTGCACCCCATTTGAATTGCCAATGTCCCCTCTCCAATTAAATCAGTTGCATGCGGGCCAATTATGTGGACTCCCAGTATCCTTCCGGTTTCAGTGTCCGAAACTATCTTTGCCTCACCCGCGATTTCGCCTATGACCTGTGCCTTAGCCACATTTCGAAAAAGGACCGTGTCTGCTCGAACATTATGCCCCTGGTTTTTGGCCTGAGCCTCGGTCAGCCCCACATTTGCAACCTCCGGCATGGTGAAAATTGCGCCTGGCACAACATTGTAATCCATTGTTCGGTTTTTCCCCATGGCATTTTCTGCGGCAATTAACCCCTCTTTAGAAGCCACGTGGGCAAGCATTATCTTTGCCGGACCTAGAACGTCTCCAATAGCGTAAACTCCGTGAACACTGGTTTCCATCCGTTCATCAGCAATAATCCATCCGTTCTCATCTGTCTTCACCCCAAGTTTTTCAAGACCTGAATTGTCAGTATTGGGTTTGCGACCGATGCACACCAGCACCTTCTCCACTTCCACTTTCTGGGGTTTTAAGTCTCGCTCTTTCTTTATAGTGTCAAAGGGAGAAGGCCCGATGGTCACATGGCATTTGCCTTCTTTATCCTCCACCTTTTTCACGGTCTGGTTGACAATAAATTTTATCTTTCGCTTTTTCATTTCTCGTTGAAGGACCTTAGAGCAATTTTCATCGACCGAGGGAAGCGGTAACAAGCGTGACAGGGCCTCCACCACAAATACTTGAGAGCCCAGGGCCGAAAAAATAAATGCAAATTCGCACCCGATGACCCCACCCCCAACAATCGCTAATGATTCAGGTATTTCGCTCAGGCAAAGGGCCTCGTTGCTGGAAATAATCTTATTCCCGTCAAACGGAAATGAGGTGATATTGAGCGGCTCGGAACCCACGGCCAGTATCAACCTGTCCCAGGGTACTTCATGTATTGTGTTATCCGGTAGTTTTACCTTAATAAGATTGGCTCCCTCAATGTAAGCGTATCCTTTCAGATAGCTGACCTTATGATGCTTGAGAAGCTTTAAAATACCTTTTATTTGGTCTCGGATCACCTTCTCTTTTCTCGCCATGAGACGCTGCATATCCGGGTAGACCTTTTCAGTGACGTTTATACCGAACTCCTGAGCTCGATGAAACTTCTCAAGAATTTCAGCCGATGTCTTCATGACCTTGGATGGAACACACCCCCGGTTAAGACAGGTCCCCCCGACGTTATCATGCTCAATGAGTGTGACCTCGGCTCCAAGTTGAGCAGCGCGTATGGCAGCAACGTAACCGCCAGGACCTGCGCCTATGATGGTAATTTTTGAGGTCATAGGTATTTATCCTCCACATAAAGTATGATTTCAGACTGATTTTATATTTTTTAACACTGAGGTCCCTTTAGATCAATAGAAATATCCGCCGTTTTTGAGGTTATCATACAATAACTACAAAAATATTGACAAAAACATCAAAATAAATTAAAAACGCATATTAAGCCCTGGTAAACTGAGGCTTTTGCTCATGTATTCTTTGTTCGGGGGTACAAGTTTTATATGAAAATGGACGAAACCAACATCGCCATCATCAAACAACTTCGTCACGGCAGAAAATCCTTCAAGAAAATCGCGGAACAACTGTCCATATCTGAAAATACGGCGAGAGCTCGAGTAAACAGGTTATTAGACGAGGGAGTTCTGGAGATTTCCGCCCGTGTGGACCCTGAAGCTATTCAAGAGCACAGGGTGGTCATGGTCGGAGTTAAATTAAAGACTATGCACCTTGTCAAAAAAGGGGAAGAATTCAGCAAATTGAAGGGGGTAGTTTCTGTGAGCGTGGTAACGGGCCGATATGATCTCATTCTGGTAGTTCTTTTGAATGCAGGTTTTGGTCTGCTGGAATTCTATACAGAGGAAGTATCCAGGATAGAGGACGTTCAGTCCGTGGAGACCTTTGTGGTATATAAGGGCTACAATTTGAAGGTCCCATACATACTTTAAAGATTGGTAACCGTTCACAGGTTCAACGTTCAGGGTTAAAGACAAAGGAGGGTTTGAAGACCCAAACCCGTCGTTAAAAATGCTCATTTTACCAAGTAATTGCCAATTTACTTCCAAATTTTGGATTGGGTCTGACGAAGCGATCGGGTTTCCCATACAAAACGTTTACAAAATAACGTATGGTGATGAGAATGCAACCTTTGAACCCGTGAACGGTTACAAATAAGGAGAGAAAGCCATGAAAGAAATCACTGAATTGAATTTACCCGATGATGCCCATTACACAGAAAATCATGAATGGGCCAAGCCCGAAGGGGACGGGGTACGAATCGGCATCAGCGACTATGCCCAGGACCAGCTTGGAGACATTGTTTTTGTGGAACTGCCCCAGGTGGGCAGTATCTATGAGAAAGGACAGGAATTTGGCACCGTGGAATCCGTCAAGGCGGTGGCTGAGTTGTACATGCCGATCGGCGGAGAGGTGTTGGCCACAAATACGGTTCTGGAAGATTCACCCGACCTTGTGAACAAAAACTCATATAATGATGGATGGATGATCGAAGTAAAAGCCAGTAATCCTGCTGAACTGGATACACTTATGGCTAAAAGTGCCTACCTTGAATTGCTGAAAGGACTCGAATAAATGCGTTTTTTACCACATACCGACGAAGATATTGCTTCAATGCTGAAGGTGGTTGGGGCGCATAGCCTTGACGACCTTTTTTCAACGGTACCTGGAGATTGTCGGCATAAAACTGCCCTTAATCTGCCAGAACCGCTCACCGAATGGGAAGCAAACGATCTTAATGACACCCTTTCCCACAGTATGGCCGTCTCACCTGAATTCAAGGTGTTCATTGGAGCCGGCAGCTACGAGCACTACATTCCTGCGACCGTTTCTTCCCTGGTTGGCCGTTCCGAGTTTGTGACCTCTTACACGCCCTATCAGCCCGAAATGAGCCAGGGGACACTCCAGGGGATTTTTGAGTATCAGACGCTTACCGCTCGTCTTCTTGGTATGGAAGTGGCAAACGCCTCGCTTTATGATGGGGCCTCAGCCCTGGCAGAAGCTCTGCTCATGAGCGTCCGCACAACCAGAAGAAAAAAAGTCGCTGTTTCCACTCTCATTCATCCCCTGTACCGTCGTGTTGTTCAAACCTACTTTGGGCCTACTGGTTTTGAGCTCGTTGAGCTTCCATATCTTAGGAATGGCCGGACCGACCTTTCAAAACTTGACAAAATTGATGACCTTGCAGCCGTTGCGGTTCAATCGCCCAATTTCTTTGGCTGTATTGAAGACCTCCAGCACATTGGCGAAAGGGCACATGAAAAAGAGGCCCTTTTTGTCACCGCCTTTACCGAACCCCTCGCCTATGGACTCTTGAAAAATCCAGGCAGCCAGGGCGCTGACATTGCATGCGGGGAAGGTCAAAGCCTTGGTATCCCTCAGTCGTTCGGAGGCCCTGGACTGGGGATGTTTGCCAGCAAAATGAAATATGTCCGCAACATGCCCGGTCGGCTGGTTGGGGAAACCGTAGATATGGATGGGAAAAGAGGGTTTGTCCTGACGCTTGCAACCAGGGAGCAGCATATCCGACGGGAAAAGGCGACTTCAAATATCTGTACCAACAACAGTCTTTGCGCCCTAACGGCCGCGACGTACATGGCATCGGTGGGTCGCACGGGTATCCAAGAACTATCCGGCCTCAACCATGATAAGTGCGAGTATCTTAAAAGTGAGCTCAAAAAGTCCGGCTTTGAAATGGCCTTTGATAGCCCCACATTTAATGAATTCGTGGTTAAATTTCCGACCGGCTTTGAAACTACCTATGAACGCCTGATGGAAAAAAAGATTGTGGCGGGACTTTCTTTGGCTCCCTATTACCCTGAACTTACCGACCACTACCTTTTGTGTGTTACAGAGACCAGGACCAGGGATGAGATGGATGAGTTGATAAAGGAATTGAGGAATTAAGGATTGAGGAATTAAGGGATTTCGAAACTCCTATATTCAGACCTCGTTAAGTGGTTAAGTAGTTGTTCTCGTTTGTTTTTATACAGATTGCATGAAAATTGGACACTCGTAGAATTTAGGAATTCAGGAATTTGGGAATTGAAATATGAATCTTTTCCTTATCTTAATCCCTCAATTCCTCAATCCTTAATTCCTCAATTTGGCTACATATAGCCATTATGATGAGGATGGTGTACAAAAATCCGACCTAGTTTTTAGACCAAATAACGAGGTCTGATATTAGTGAAGAGAGGTCTAAGCATGAAAGAAGCACTGGGTACGACCGGTCTGATTTTGAATGAACCCCTGCTTTGGGAAAAAGGAAAAAGGGGAAGATCCGGATTTTCTCTTCCTCGGCGTGATGTTGCGCCCTCCCCTCTTGATTCAGAGCTGACAGGTGAAGGCCCTGATTTCCCTGATCTGAGCGAGGGGGACGGGGTGCGCCATTATACTCGACTCTCTACGTGGAACTTTGGGGTAGACACAGGCATGTACCCATTGGGTTCATGCACCATGAAATACAATCCTAAGACCAATGAAAGACAGGCAAGTCTTCCAGGATTTGCGGGTGCCCATCCCTTGCTCCCAACCAACTTGCAGCAGGGAACACTCAAGTTGATCAGCGAACTGGAGCAATATCTTGCGGAAATCACTGGCATGGATGCGGTCACTCTCCAGCCTGCGGCCGGAGCTCAGGGAGAACTTACCGGAATGTTGCTTATGCACGCCTATCACCAGAGCAAGGGCTCTCCCCGTTCAAAGATCATCGTTCCGGATACTGCTCACGGCACAAACCCTGCCAGTGCAGCCCTTTGTAAATACCGGCCTGTCCCGGTAAAATCCAATGAACAAGGTATACTAACAGTCGATGCCGTTCTTGAAGTCATGGATGAAGACACTGCCGGAATCATGATTACAAACCCCAATACACTGGGTTTATTTGAAGAAAACATAAAAAAAATCGCTGACATCGTTCATTCAAAGGGCGGGCTTGTCTATGGTGACGGTGCAAATATGAATGCGGTTATGGGGATTGTACGCATGGGAGATATCGGGATTGACGTGATGCACTTAAATCTCCACAAGACATTTTCGACTCCCCACGGAGGGGGCGGCCCTGGTTCCGGCCCTGTGTGTGTTAAAAGCCATCTTGAGCCTTTTTTGCCTATCCCCAGGGTGATCAAGAAAAAAGACCAATTTATTCTCTCTGACGATTTACCTGATTCCACTGGCAAACTGCATGCATTTTATGGAAATTTTGGGGTCATGGTAAAGGCCTACAACTATATACGGAGCATGGGGCCTGAGAACCTCAAAAAGGCGAGCCAGCTTGCGGTCTTAAACGCCAATTATGTCAAAGAAATGCTGTGTGGAGTGTTACATCTCGCC
>JAUWMY010000046.1 GCA_030612945.1 Desulfobacteraceae bacterium | reverse complement strand
AGTGATTGAGTTAAATCTTTCTATTAGAGTTTGGTTAAACTTGGCCCCCGATTGATTTGAAATTTTTTAAATACTCATTCACATTTAAGAAAGGCTCAAAGAGATTATCTTAATCCCTTATTGGGGATTGATCCTTAAGGTATATTACCTGGATATCTTATTTGATTTACAGGATTATTACAATAAGGTCTTGTTGATGACTCAAAAATAGATTCCTGTTTATCCTGTTATCCTGTCTAAAAAAGAGATACCTGAATAGTAACAAAGTATGCAAATAACAGATGAAATATTCCAGGTAGGTGGCAGTGACTTCACATCTTACGATGATGCTGCCATCTATTTAATCAATTTTGACGGTCATGCTGCGCTTGTGGATGCTGGATGCGGCAGATCTACTGAAAGGCTGTTTAAAAACATCCGGTCATGGGGCGTGAAACCGGAATATATCCAATACCTCCTCATCACCCACTGCCATTATGACCATACAGGCGGCGCAAAAGCCGTGAAGGAAATGACCGGGTGCCAGGCCGTGGCCCATGAGCTGGATGCCAGGTTTCTGGAACAAGGGGATGACATGGTGACGGCAGCAACCTGGTACGGGGCAAGCCTTGAGCCTTTTCTGATCGAAAAGAAATTATCCGGTCCAAGGGAACAAATCCAGTTAGGTGACCACCATGTAGAGGCCATTCATACACCCGGACACTCCCCCGGCTCCGTTGTCTACGTGGCTGAGTCCCAGGGACTCAAGGTGCTTTTTGGGCAGGATGTGCACGGACCCCTTGACGCAAGCCTTCTTTCCAACAGGAAAGACTATCTTGAATCCCTCGATCTCCTTTTGTCCCTTGAGGCCGACATCCTTTGCGAAGGCCATTATGGGGTCTACAAAGGAAAAAGCGAGGTTTGCAATTTCATTCAATCATTTATGACCCTGGCAGGAGCAAATATTGGACGACAGCATTAAACAGGCCTTAATAGATATAGTAGGCCAATCAAATTTCACGGACTCACTGATCGACCTGGTCTCTTATTCTTATGACTCCTCGGATCACGAGCATCGCCCCGATGCAGCGGTGTGGCCTACCACTTCGGAGCAGGTCTCCGGGATCCTGACCATGGCCAACCAGCGCCGCTTTGCCGTCACTCCGCGAGGGGCTGGAACCGGTCTTGCCGGGGCGGCTGTTCCGGCTGGAGGGGGTCTGATCCTGGACCTGTGCCGGATGAACAAGATACTTGACATTCAGATAGTCGATCGCCGGGTGGTAGTCCAACCCGGGGTGGTATACGCCGACCTGGAAAGGGCCCTTAATCCATATGGATTTTTCTTTCCGCCCGACCCTGCCAGCGGTAAAGTCTGCACCCTTGGCGGTAACGTGGCCACCAATGCTGGCGGACTAAAGGGCGCCAAATACGGGGTTACCAAAGACTACGTAATGGCCCTGGAGGTGGTACTCCCTGATGGACGAATCATGCGAACAGGGTCAAACTGCATGAAGTCGGTCTCTGGTTATGACCTGACCCGGCTGTTTGTAGGTTCTGAGGGGACTCTTGGCGTAGCCACTGAGATCACTCTGAAAATCAATCCTAAACCTCTGGCCTTGAAGACCGGCCTGGCCCTTTTTCCCAGCCTTAAGGATGCAGGACAGAGTGTCGCCGACATTATGCACTCCGGAGTCATTCCGAGTGTTCTCGAGGTGCTTGATGACAACAGCATCAAGGTTCTCCGGGAGCACGCTGACATGGACCTGCCAGATGTCATGGCTATTATCCTGGTGGAGACCGATGGCTACACCGAGGCCGAGGTCTCTTTTCAAATGGATATAATCATAGACCTCTTCAAAAAAAACAGCGCCATGGATATCCAGGCAGCAGATTCACCCGAAGAGGCCGAGGAACTGTGGAAGGCCCGCAAGTCCGTAGGTAGTGTGGCCAGCCAGCTTCGTGCCAACAATATATCAGAGGATGTGACCGTACCTATATCTAAGGTCCCTGATCTTTTGACAGGTGTCTCCAATATAGTACGCAAATATGGTCTCCCCTTCGTTGTGTTTGGGCACGCAGGCGACGGCAATCTCCACCCAAAGATAATGTATGACCCCTCTGACCCGAAAGAGGTGGAGGGGGCCAAGAAAGCAGCAGATGAAATCTTCACCCTCACATGCGACCTGGGCGGTACACTCACGGGCGAACACGGCATTGGACTGGCCAAGGCCCCTTACATGAAAATGGAACACGACCCGGTCGCCCTCGATGTTATGAGCTCGCTTAAGAAACTGTTCGATCCGAATAATATCCTGAACCCGGGGAAGATGAACCTGGATGAGTGATGGAGGTTCAGGGGAGGAGGTAATAAGTTACCAGAAAAAACTTTAGACAGGATTACAGGCCCGCCCTGGCGCGACATAAG
Organism: Desulfobacteraceae bacterium; assembly: GCA_030612945.1. Classification (GTDB taxonomy): domain Bacteria; phylum Desulfobacterota; class DSM-4660; order Desulfatiglandales; family Desulfatiglandaceae; genus 4484-190-2. The sequence continues at coordinate 8,873 of JAUWMY010000046.1, read as the reverse complement.
CAGTTTAATTTATTTATTATTGAGCTTTAGATGCTGGCTTTAGTTAGCCATTACTCTTGAAACCAGGTCTGGGCCAGGGATAAACAAGATGGCTCATCGCGGATTAGTGTGAAAGCCTTTGCCCACATCATGTAGGGTGGCATTTTATATGCCACCGCAACTCCGGTCGGGTATAAAACCCTACAATGCTTTTGTGCTATGTTCCCGACCTGGTTTTCACACTAATCCGAGATGATCCAACAAGATTAAATTAATCAAGTTCCCGCTGAGAGCGGGATTAATCCTGTCAAAAAAAATAGACTGTTAAGCCTTTACCAGGGGAGGTGTTCTAATGATAGATATTTCAAAAATCGATTATTCTGCACTGGATCGACCGGAGATACTCATGTCTCTCTTTCATCCGCGACCTGAATGGGGAGCGTCAGACCACGAAACCCTTGCCCAGGACGTGCTTATCCCGGTAGAAAAGGATGTGGTGGTGGGTGGGCGGCTCCACATGGCAGAAAAATCAGCCCCCAATATTCTCTTCTTTCATGGAAACGGCGAAATTGTGGCAGATTATGATGAAATGGGGCCTCTCTACAATCGCATGAATATCAACTTTATACCTGTCGATTATCGGGGTTACGGCCGCTCAACAGGTAAGCCGAGCATTACAGCCATGATGCGGGACAGTCATGTAGTCTTTGATTTTTTAAAGAAGTGGCTCAAGGAAAACGGCTACACAGGCCAGTTTATAACCATGGGAAGGTCCCTGGGGAGTGCCTCAGTACTTGAGCTTGCTCAGCATTATAAAAGTGAAATCAACGGGCTTATTGTTGAAAGCGGATTCGCATATGCAGGCCCACTGCTACAGCTTTTGGGTGTCAACACACAAGGCATTGGATTTAAAGAGGAGCAGGGTTTTCGCAATATTGACAAGATCCAAGCTTTTGACAGACCCACCTTGATCATCCATGCAGAAAAAGACCACATTATCCCCTTTTCAGACGGCCAGGCCCTCTACGACGCCTGTAAATCCCCAGACAAAACCTTTCTCAAAATCCCAGGCGCCAATCACAATGATATCTTCATGCGGGGATTGTCGGAATACATGGCAGGGGTTAAAACGCTGGCTCAGAAAGTTGCGAATAGTAAGTAAGGGCCAGATCCCCGATTGACTTTTAGCCTTCTCTGAATTGATCTGAGCGCCATGCTCAGTCCTTTCCATTAGGATGGCAGAGTGAAAAAAGAGTATGTCAAGGCGGGATAAACTTATAGTTGTCAGAAATAAAGATTTGCCTCCTACCCTATGATTTAATCACGGAGATGACTTCTCGGAATCGTTTCAAATCAGTCATAACCACATCCCTCTTACCCAGGACCCTGCGAAGCAGAAAAGCCACTCGCTCCTCATCCAGCCCGTAACTGTAAGCGTGCCTGAAAGCATGACGAAATCCGCGCACCTCATTCAGGCATCTGTAGCTTTCTTCAGAAAGCAAGGCAGGTCTAATGCCCTCAACTCGTACCAGCATCCTTTTTAATAAATGGATGTGAAATTCCCCATCCGTCGGGACATTGTTTTCCCAAAACCCAGTCACCAACTTAAATAGATCTTCAAAGGCACAATAGAGGTTATGCAACCAATACCCTGTGCTTTCAACCATTTCAGGACCAATGCCTTGCTTCCCAAGAACCACCATCTTTTTTTCCAGGAGGGCATAGATATCCTCAATCTGGTCCATCTGAAGGTCAAATTCCCCTATGAAGGCAGCGATCTTTTTTTCGACGTCCATTTCACTCCTCTGGAGATAACTGAATTGACAAAGGGACATTCTTCTAAATTAATCACATCAACGGTCCTGTTCATAAGGCTCGAAATGTCGCCTACAAATGCGTAATAGTCAAACTTGTTCAAGCCCCCCAAGACAATATCAACGTCCGATCCAGGGGTGAACCCACCCTCCTTGATAAGAGAACCGAAAACATACAGCGTCTCCCAGGTATATTGCTCGGCCAGGGTCTCCAAGGCTTCATCAAGTTCTCTCAGCACCCTATTACGTGTCCTTTCGCGGTCTTTCTCCTGCTGCCGGGCAGATTGCAACCAAAGCGAATAGGAAAACTGTGTTTTCATGGCATCTCTTAATGTTGTAAAAGGGCGAATATTTCAAATCGTCTTCGCAGAACCAAAATCCGGTGTTCTTTCTCAATGGCCGTAAGCACTCCGGGCTATGGGCATTGTCAATAAAGAAAAATGATGTTTATAATATACCATGATTATTCTCATATGCCAAGCATCCTGTCGTTCCAACAGCTATGGCGTACGTCTACCTCCTCACCCGCCAGCCTGTAATGTTTTCCAAAACGATCAGTTATTTATCTTTTTCCAATTGTGTATCTTCACCACTAATGGTTGCGTTTGAAATAATGGGTGGACATTTGTTTTTAGCATTTGTCATTTGATATTCATTTGATATTTGCCTGCCCCGTGAAATTCACGACAGTGACAGTGAAGCGTATATAACTGGGGCCTGCCCCGCGAAATCTGTAAGTTATTTCACGGGGGGCTTTGACCTTTGACATTTGAATGCATTTTATTCACAAAGTTGGAGCCTTTTAGGGTCATCATTAAAGCCACCCCCTTTTACGGGTGGTAGTTGGCTGAGTTTCCCTCACACGAAAACCTTTTCTATTCAAAGGCAAAAGGTTCCTGTGTAGATGCATTTTTCTTGACTTCCACAAGGGTTTAGATAAGTTCTCTGTATATTGCAACATCTTAGGTTTTTGAAAAAGTGCAGTGATTTCTTCGGAGACAGGATTCAATGAACACTACAAAACACAGTCTAAAATCGTCTCAAAAGGATGCTATTGTAAAGAAAATATCATCTTACTTGCATGGCGAATGTGATGAGATTACTGCTGCTTATCTATTTGGTTCTTTTGTGACAGAAGATTCTTTCTCTGACATAGACCTGGGTGTTATTACCAATGTGGAACCGGAGAGCCCTTTGAATTATGAACTTAACTTAGAAAGCAAACTTGAAAGAGTTATCAAATATCCAATGGACATCCGGATCATCAATCGGGCGCCGTTGTCATTTTGCCATAGTGTAATTCGTAATGGGAGGATAGTAGTGGATAGGGATCCTAACATGCGAGCAGATTTTGAGGGACTGATTTTGAGGCAATACTTCGATTTTGCTCCATTTCACCGTCGATACCTCTGTGAGGTCAAAAATGCCCCTGTTTGATCAAGAAAAAATGGTTAAGTTAGTCTCTGAACTCAGAAAGAGCGTTGCTCGTTTTACAGATATTGCAAAACTACCTCAAGGATACGGACTATGGGAGAAAAGGGTAGAGGATGGATAAAGTTACGAACCTGAGGAACTTGCAGCCACAAGAGAGGAAGGCTATCCTGGCTCTCCTGGAGATTTTGGAAAAGAAACTCCTTCACAGTATCCGTCACGTGGTCCTGTTTGGTTCGAAAGCCCGAGGCGACTCGGATGCCGAATCGGACATTGACCTGCTCATCGTTGTAGAAGAGTATAGCTGGGCATTGGAAAAGGAGATTACTCGCCTCACTACCCAGGCAGACTACGCCCATAATGTTGTCCTATCTGATCACATTATAGGAAAGGCACGTTTCGAGCAGATGGCTGCTCGACGAGAGCCTCTTTACTGCAACCTTGAACGGGAGGGAATTGATTTATGGACGTTGGAAAGCCATTCGATTACCTGAAAGCAAAACTGGATCGCAGTAAGGAAGACCTGGATGACGCGCGAGACCTTTTTCAACAAGGTAAGTATCGTCTTTCAGTAAACCGTGCCTACTATGGGGTTTTTCACATCGTATCAGCAACCCTGGCAACTATGGGTCACGCCCGCCCCAAACATTCCGGGGTGGAAGGTGGCTTTTCATCAGTACCTGATAGGATCTGAGCTATTAGAGACAGAACATGGCGTTACCTATAAATTAGCTCGCAAGTTGCGGCAAGATGCCGATCTTGACAATAACAGTAAACTTGCGGTAAAGTTGACAACAATGGAAATATGAAACAACTCCCCCCAGCCTCTTAAGATAACAGGAGAATCGCAATGGAAAAAATTCAAAACACTGAGGTGACCCTACGAATACCGCCTTCTATTGCTGCTGACATCGGAAGTAACGAAATCATAGAATTGCTACTTGATAAGGCACTTGGGAAAAAGGATTTATACAAAAGCAAAATCAAGATGTTTGAGTCAAAGTACGGGACTAATTATACTTCCTTCAAGAAAAAAATAGCGAAAGGGGACGAAAGCTTTCAGGAATGGGATGATTTGCTACTATGGGAAGGTTTTTTGTTAGCGTACAGGGAGTGGAATAGGAAATATAAGGATCTCAAGCTTTGTATGAAATAATTTCTGCTCTCAGACAATCAGCCACAAGAGCAGAAGGCTCTCAAAGCGGCGAAGTCCCGCCGATGGCGGGATTACAAAAAGGCACGAAGTGATTTTATAACTTGTAATTCTTGAGATTGTGTGGTAGTCTGATAGTGGCTGATGTTTTCTACCGAATCCGTAAACCCTTCATGAAAACTCAAGGAGGTGGTTGCTATGAAAAAATTATTATGTTTATGTGCGTTTATTACTGTCGCACTGGTTGCAGTAGCTTGCGCTCCCTCGTCTTTGTGGAAAAGTGACCCAACCACAAAACAAATTCAGAATGAATATTTCGATGCAGAATTATTACCTTTTTCGATAATGGCTGGTTATATAGGTTTTGATCTTACGATACGCAACAAAACCACTAACAGGTTAGAAGTTGATTGGAATAAGACCTTCTATCTTTATGATGGTAAAAGGAACGGAGTTTTTACGTTTGAAGATACTGCGCTTACTGACAGGAACAAACCTAAGCCACCTGATATTGTCGCCGGTAATGCAAAATTTTTGAAAAAGATTTATCCCAGCAATTTGTTTGAACTTTCCGTCATTGCCGGGGCCCCGTTACATGGGGAAATGAAGGCGGGAGAAAATGGCGTGTATCTAACAGTTATAGCTGATGGCAAAGAGATTGCTGAGACACTTACATTCCATTTTGTCAAACAATAGCGTAAATCCTCGCGGATCCCGACGGCAAATCACAAGCTGCGGCTACCCGTTTACCGTAAATATCTCTACCTCCTCTGATACATTTTTCAATCCGAACTTACCGAGAGGGGTGAGCGAGAAGTGCGCCTTTACCCTGTCCGACGTGCGCCTGGAAAGGTGTATGGCGCCATCTGAGGCAAGGGCGCCAATCCGCGCTGCCACATTGGTGACCATACCCCGGGCCGTATAGGTCCAGCGGGATCCCGTATAGCTTTCGAACTTTGCGGCCCCCACGAGGGCCCGGCCCGAATTGATTCCCATGTTGATGATCAGAGGCTCTGAAGGGGCATTCTCTCCCTGGTTAATGAGGGCTGCCTTCTCCCTAATTATAAGGGAAGTATGCACGGCTTCCAAGGCATTGGTTTTTGCGTCTTTATTTAGAAAAAGGACCATGAGACCATCCCCGGCTGTTTCATTCACATCGCCGTTATTTGCATGAATGGCATCCATGAATACGGAAAAATATCTTTCGATCAGTTTGTTGAGTGCAGCACCGTCAAGCCTCTCACTCAGTTTGGTATAGCCTTCAATATCGAGAAAAAGGACCGATACATCCTGCTCTTTGGCCTCAGGCATTGAAGACGTCGGAGACTTTTCAATGAGCCTGCTGACTGTAGCGGGTACAAATTTGGAAAGATTGGCTTTGATGCTTTCCAGGAGTTCCACTTTCCTCATTGAGGCCTGAAGCTCATTAAGGATTTTTTCCAGTTGCACGTTTTTTTCTTGCAAATCTTTATTAAGGAAACGGATCTCTTCAAAGGATCTGGCGCTTTTCAGTGCAATAGTTAGATTGTTAACAAGAGTGCTCAGAAGCTCCTTATCCTCTTCGCTATATGGTTCGCCGATCAGTTTGGGACCCAGTCCCAGGAGGCCTGAACAAGTTTCATCCACGCTGAAGGGCAAGGCTAAGGCAATGCTTTGGGATAAACCACTGCGCTCTTCCGGCGTGCTCCCATCTGATACCGACTGTTGCTTATTCCAGTGAGACAAGAATTGCCCGCCAATCTCGGTTAACGAAGCCCGCTCCTTGTCTGCAAATCCAACAGACATGAAGTGGGTGATCTCATTTGAAGGAACATCCTGAGTCAAGATAAAACCTTCAATAACCCCAAAGTTCCCTGTTGACATGAGCAAAAAACTTCTGAGAATCGCCTCAAACTCAACCGTCCCAAAAATATCTTTACTCACATCGTACAGGGTCTTGAGGTGATAGAGCCGCCGGTCCAGCTCATTATGGGCTTTTTCGAGCCGCTCGTTATTTTCCTTCAGTTGCTGGTTAAGGCTGCTAATATTCTCGAATGATCTGGCGTTTCTTAAGGCAACTATTAGATTGTTAACAAGCGTAACGAGGAGTTCACTATCGTCCTCACTGTAAGGCTCTCCAGTCAGTTTAGCACCTAAGGCCAGAATGCCTGAGCAATCAGAGTTTAACCTAAAAGGGAGTAGGCACACTACTTTCGAAGGAAAATTGGCGGGATTTAGCAGAACTATACCGTGTACCCCTTCAGGCCCGTGCCTGTCATGCCGCAAAATTCTCATGCAACAGTTGTGCATTGTTCTGCGGTCGTGGTCTTGAAATCCCATGGAGAAGTAGTGTGTGATTTCTTCTGAATGTACGTCATAGACCAATATGAAGCCTTCTCTGACACCAAAGTTCCCCATGCTCATGAGCAGGAATTTCCTGAGAATCTTTTCAAACTCAACCGTCCCGAATAGTTCGTTGCTTACATCGTACAAGGTTCTGAGGTGATAGGCGCGCCGAAAAGTGTCTTGGATGGAACCCGCTGCCTGCGGAGATCTTTTGTGCCCTTCTGTATCTTCTTTTGCGGGCATTTTATCCTCTCCTCTTAAGCTCAGCCAGAGTGCCCTGCTGAGCCAGATAGGCCTTCCATGGCTTCCTTCACGCTACCAAATATGTTGGCGAACTTGGTAATCCCCACCATGCGGAATATTTTCTTAAAATGCTCAGAGAGCCCCACGATCCCGACCTGCTGTTGATTTTTGTTGGTTTCGGCAAGGAGCTGGATCAAAACCTTAAGACCTTCGCTATTGATGTAGGCCTTCTCATGAAACTTCAACAAGATTTTTTTTTCCTGGAAATCAACTTGAGCATACGCATCCTTAAAAAAGGGTTCGGAAAACCTGTTCACGTCCCCGCTAACATCAAAGAGCGTCACATCCTCACGTCTTTCTACTTTAATTTCATTCTGCATTTCCATTGTCTAACCATTATTTAGTTAATACCTTAAACCACTAACTTAGCTTGGTGGCCCCAGTTCTTCTATGCGTGTTAGATAGTGATTTATGGTGCCCTATTGGGTAAAGTTCAAATGACAAAATCCAAATGTCAAATCAAATCCAAAACCTCAATGTCAAAGTGTGTTCCAAGACGACCAGTTATTTATCGTAAATACTCAGGTTGTCAGGTTCACAGTTCAGCGCCGCCTCTGACCGCCGAAGCGGCCAGTTTGATCGAAAAACAGACTCCAGCGCTGCGCAGTCAGATACGAGGGTTCAGGGTTGTTTTAGCTTTCATCAGTTAACCTTGAACCGTGAACCATGGAACTTTGAACCCTTGAACGGTTACATATATTTTTTAGCATTTGTCATTTGACATTCATTTGAAATTTGGGCTTTGGCCTTTGACATTCGAATGCATTTTATTTACATATTTGGACCCTTTTAAGGTCACAATTCAAGCCACCCTACGTTGCAGGACTACCTGATTGGGGCTCAACCGGAAAAATAGCCGTAAATATTGTCCCTCCTGAGTTGTAACAATCCTCCACTTTGGCACAGAAATCACACCTGCTGATGCTGCCCGGGCACACATCACTGGCAAGAGGGAGGTGCCGGCATCTTGAGGATGTCATGTTGAGTTTAAAGTTGAACCGTTCAGAGAAGATTTTCATGCGCAAGAGGTCTGCCCCCTTTCCTCCTGCATTGAAAACAAACGGCTTCCTGGAAGCATACGCTGTTGTTTCCTGTGTGGGGAAAAACCCCTCGAATATGCGTCTCTGGTGCTCCGGCACAATACCAACACCTGTGTCATGAATAACGAGTTCCACACCCTGCCCATTATTTTTTACTGCGATCTCAATCTTTCCCTTGTCGGGAGTGTTTTCTATACCATTCCTGATCAGGCCTTTGAACAATTTTTCAAGGGCATCTAAGGGCATGCAAACAGGTTGTGTTAGCTCAGTATCGGTTATCACGTCCACCTGGCGGTGTGAGAAAAGCGGACTGATCTCCCTGATTTTTTCCCTCACAAATTGGTCAAGAAAGATACTTTCAGGTACACTCTCTTTTTGTCCAAATATTTCTTCAATACGCTCCCTGATCCGCGTAACGACAGGGCCGTCTCCCACCTGTTCGGCAACAAGGGTCTCCAGCTCATCAGCGCACTGGTCCAGCAGCAAGGAGAGGATGTTGTGGCTACGGTATTCTTTGTTCTCCATAATATCGTCCACTTCATACTGGATGTCCAAAAGACGCTCCGCGTTTCTCTGTGCCCTTGCCATGGTACGCTGCCACTTTTCCCTGGGAATGGGTGACAGTTTTTTCTTAAGTATTGTCAGGCAACCCATAACCGAAGCAACAGGCGTCTTCAAGTCATGGGACAGGTGGTTTATCACCTTGTCGTTGGCTTTGTTTAGACTGGATACCTCCTTATATGCCTCTTTGAGTGCCTCGGTGGCCCTTGCGTTTTTGAGGAAAACAACCAGATTATTAACCAGGGTTTCAAGGAGATCCTTATCATC
>JAUWMY010000087.1 GCA_030612945.1 Desulfobacteraceae bacterium | reverse complement strand
CTTTTTCATGAGCATGATCGCAGCATGGGGTGCACCGCCTCCTGATACGGACACAATACCACCTGCTCTTGAAACATGGAAATCCTGGGTTCTTCACGGTCAGGATGAGCGCTTTTGTCCCACCTCCTACAACAGCGGAGATGTATACCGATGCATCTGGCCATCGCGTCTGGACCTGGATTTTGACCGGAAAGGAGGCCGGTTCAGCCAGAGCTGGCTCGTTTTTAAGGATGGATGGGTCCCTTTGCCGGGTGGATCTGAGACATGGCCACAGAATGTCAAGGTCGACGGAAAGGCCGTAACCGTGGTAGGGAAAAGACAGATTCCTTCTGTTTACGTGACAAAAGGAGAGCACATGGTGGATGGCTATTTCCTGTGGAGTGATCTGCCGGAAATGATCCGTGTACCGTATGCGAGCGGTCTGGTTGGTCTTGCAATAAATGACGAACCCGTGGACTTTCCTTTGCTGGAGAGCGACGGACGTCTGTGGCTCCAAAAGCAAGAGACACTACGAACACAGGAGGAGGGATTGGGGGTCCGGGTCTATCGTTTAATTCAAGATACTATCCCCATGCACGCTACAACTCATTTGCAAGTCAATGTCTCCGGTCAGGCGAGAGAGATCAAACTAAAGGGAGTGCTTCTGGAGAATTTTGTTCCCTTGAGTATTGTAAGCTCCCTGCCTGCCAGACTTGGGAAAAAGGGGGAGTTGATGATACAGGCACGCCCGGGCCGATGGGAGATTCAGGTCCTTGCGCGGTCAGAAGGTCCGGTTCATAAAATTGGGCCTGGGAATGTGCCTTATGGGCAGGAGATCTGGGCCTTCCAGCCTCAGAATCACTTACGTATGGTGAACGTCCAGGGGGTTCCATCCATCGATCCCCATCAGACAGGTCTGCCTTCAAAATGGAAAAAGTTTTCTGCATTTATCCTTAAACCTGATGATGAAATAATGTTTAAAGAAATCCGCCGGGGCGATCCTGATCCTGCGCCGGATCAACTGCATTTGAAAAGAAACTGGTGGCTTGATTTTAATGGAAAAGGGTTAACCATTCAGGACCGGATACATGGGACAATGAGCCGCCAATGGTACCTGACCATGAATCCCCCTGCTGCTCTTGGGAGGGTATCTGTTGATGGGAAAGATCAGCTCATAACCAGCCATGGCAAGGACAAGAAGCCAGGGGTGGAACTCCGGAGGGGTCAACTAAACCTTGTGGCTGAATCCAGATTAGATACACCGGCCAGGACCCTCCCCGCTGTTGGGTGGGATCACGACTTCCAGTCTGTAACAGGTTCTCTAAATCTGCCATCCGGTTGGCGTCTCCTCACAGCAAGAGGCGTGGATGTGATGCCTGGCACATGGCTTGAGAGGTGGACTCTTCTGGATCTCTTCCTGGCTTTGATCATATCCCTGGCCGTGTTCAAACTCTGGAACTGGCGCTGGGGCATACTGGCGCTTGTGACGGTTGCGCTCACTTATCATGAGCCCGGTTCTCCCCGGCTTGTGTGGCTCCATTTGCTGGCGGCGTCAGCTCTTTTACGGTTCCTGCCCGAGGGTTGGTTCAGAAAGCTCGTAAATTTTTGGCGACTCGGTTCTATCGTAATTTTACTGGTCCTGGCCATCCCCTTTATGGTCCAGCAGGTCCGATGGGGTGTCTACCCCCAATTAGACTCGCCGGGAATTGGTGTCTGGATGGCCGGCTCACAACACATGGACGCCGGGATCCAGAGCGATGAGGGCAGGGTAAGAAGAACGGTGTCAAAGGCAAAAAAAGCCACACCAAGAACCAAGTCGTACGCCGTTTCAGAATCAATGCAGGACAAACGTGAGTATTTTAAGCACCAGCAGCAGGCAGTGCTCACCCAGGACCCCAATGCGCTGATTCAGACAGGTCCGGGGTTGCCCAGGTGGAAATGGCGTACCTTTACCATGAAATGGAACGGGCCGGTAAACCGCGACCAGCACGTCAGTCTCTGGCTGTTGCCGCCCTGGGTGAATCTCATTCTTGCATTTGTACGCGTTTTTTTACTTGCTGTTTTGATTTGGTGCTTGATGGGGTTCCGTAAGTGGAAGTTGCCATCTGGCAATTTTACCTTTACGACGGCCCTGGTCTGTATGCTGCTCTTGTCTGGTTCGGCAGCAGGGGCGACAAAAAGCGACGGCTTCCCTCCTGCCGAGCTATTAAATGAGCTCAAGAAACGACTGCTGGAAAAGCCGGATTGTCTGCCAGAATGCGCGGAAAGCCCCAGAATGGAGCTGACCGCAACCCCTGACAATCTCCGTATTCTTCTTGAGGTCCATGCTGCCGTAAAAACTGCCATTCCTCTGCCCGGTTCGTTAGAGTCCTGGAGACCTGAGCAGGTGCTCCTTGGTTCTCAGCCCGCCAGGGGCCTGGCCAGGGACAGTGACGGTTCGTTGTGGATTATGGTTCCCAAGGGGATACACAGGGTGACCCTAACCGGCAGTATGCCGGCAGAAAATGCTTTTCAAGTTCTATTGCCCTTGAAGCCGTACCGGGTGACCATACAAAGTCAGGGATGGGTGGTGCAGGGTGTGGATAATGATGGCAGGCCAAAAGCCAGCATAAAATTGATCAGGCAAGAGGAGAATGAATCAAAACAGTCGGCCAGGACTGCTATGACACTTCCGCCTTTTCTCCATGTTGAACGGGTTTTATCGCTGGGATTGGACTGGCAGGTCCGGACTACGGTCAGGCGGATAACACCTCTCGGGACGCCGATCGTACTTTCCGTGCCTTTGATTAGCGATGAAGCAGTAACAACGGCTGGAATACGTATTGAAAATGGGAAGGCCTTCATCCATATGGAGCCGAACATGAAGGAGATCAGATGGAACTCTACCCTGAAACAGAAAAATCTGATCCACCTTCAGGCGCCGAGATTTGCCCCCTGGACAGAGTCCTGGATACTGGATGCAAGCCCCATATGGCACTGTGAACTATCGGGTATTCCGATCATACACCATCAGGATCAATCCGGACACTGGAAGCCCCGGTGGCGACCATGGCCGGGTGAAGGAGTGAAGATTGAAGTATCCCGGCCAAAGGCTATACCGGGTCAGTTGCTGACCATTGATGAAGCAAGTTTGACTTTTACTCCGGGTCAGCGTTTTAACAGGGCCGATCTTTCATTGAAATTGCGGAGCAGTCAGGGAGGACAGCACGAAATAGCCTTGCCGGATGGGGCAAGACTTCAGCAGGTCAGGATATCGGGGAAGGGACAACCCATCAAAGAGGGTGAGCGGGAAGTGATTATCCCCCTCCGACCTGGAAGCCAGACTGTTGATGTGGAATGGCACCAAAGAGCGGATTCTCCAATGTTGACTAAAGGTCCGTATGTCAGCATTGGACAGGAGGCCGTGAATGCCAATGTCAGCTTTCAAATGCCCAGAAATCGTTGGGTTCTAATGACTGGCGGCCCACGTATGGGTCCTGCCGTACTGTTTTGGAGTTATTTAATTGTGGTCATCCTGGCAGCGATTGGATTGGGGAGAGTGCCCTGGACCCCACTTAAAACCCGTGACTGGCTCTTGCTGGGTTTGGGACTGACCCAGGTGCATCCTGTTGTGGCTATCATGATTGTCGGCTGGTTGCTGGCGCTCGGGTTGCGCCAGAAGCGTCTGCCTGAAGGCGGATGGTTTTCTTTTAATATGACCCAGGTGATACTTGCGGCCTGGACCATCGCCGCCCTGGTCGGCCTGTACATAGCTATTCAAAAAGGTCTTTTGGGCATCCCTGACATGCAGATCTCCGGCAACGGTTCATCCAATATGTGGCTGAATTGGACTCAGGATCGAATCGAAGCTATCATGCCTCAACCCTGGGCCCTGACTTTGCCATTGTTTATGTTCCGTATCCTTATGCTCCTTTGGGCACTGTGGCTTGCACATTCTCTTCTGAAATGGCTCCGCTGGGGCTGGCGTTGTTTCAGTGAGGGAGGTCTGTGGAGGAAAATTGTACTGCGAAAAGAAAAGGCATCACTGCCTGCATCTCCGGAAAGCGCTCCTTCTAAATGATTAATGGGTGTACACCCAGATGACGTGGATTTATTCTATCCCCAGAAGAGGATTACGCCCTGTTTGTGTTTAATAGGTTGAATGTCAAATTTCAAAGCTCAAATACCAAATGAATGTCAAAGCCCAAAGCTCAAACTCAAACCCTGGTACAAACTTGACTCGCTTCTGATTGCTGGTTGCTCTTTGTTTGTTTGTGATTTGTTTAATTAATCCCTTAAACCATACCGCAGTGGCGGGATGATCCCAGCTCTGCTATGCATGTTAGATAGTGATTTGTGATGCCCTATGGAATAAAGTTCAAATGATAAAATCCAAATGTCAAATCAAATCCAAAACCCCAATGTCAAAATGTTTTCCAAAAGGATTAGTTATTTATCTGTAAATACTCAAGTTGTCAGGTTCACAGTTCAGTGTTCAGGGTTGTTTTAGTTTTCATCAGTTAACCTTGAACCGTGAACCATGGAACTTTCAACCCTTGAACGGTTACATATTTTTTTTAGCATTTGGCATTTGTCATTCATTTGAAATTTGAGCTTTGGCATTTGGATTTATTTTCAACATCTATTTTGTCTCCAAAAAAGTGAGACAAGTGACGAACCGATGAATTCCAAATTTTGACATTTTGATTTTGTCATTCATTTGAAATTTGGGCTTTGGTCTTTGTTATTCGAATTCACTTTATTTACATATTTGTACCCTTTTGGTTCACTATTCAAGCCACCCATTTTATGGGTGGGTGTTGAATTTAGTCGCTTTTTTTAGTGAATTTTTCTTAAACCTTTAGCTTTCGGGATAAGTTTACCAGAAGGTCAAAGCCCCTTTTTGCGGCTTCCGGTGTCATGGTACCCATACCGCAGGCCGGGGTGAGAATGGACCTTTTGGAGAGTGTGGCAGGATCAATGCCCCATCCATAAATGCGGTTGAACCCCTCCTCAAGTTTTGAAAAAAGATCTTCCACTGATTCATCACCGGTGAAGTTTGATGTGGGGACAATCCCCCAGGCCACTGTGCCGCCTTTCTTAAGAAACCGCGCAATATCATCCGGATAAAGCAGGAAATAATCCATAAATTCAAAGGCATCAAAGTTGATTATGTCCGGGCCTGCCTTTGCGATCATAGACCAGTCTGTGTTTCCGCAGCAATGAATGCCCACCAGGGTATCTGAGGTATCTTTCAGGTAATGGATGACCGTGCTAAGCAGACCAACGACCTCGTGGCGTTGAATGGATGTGAAGGCAGATCCAAAGCCGGAAAGGTAGGGCTCATCCAGAAAAATGACCGTTTTTTTCCCGGAGCTGGCAAGTTTTTGAACCTGCCAGAGTGCTTTAATGGCCAGGCCTTGAGTCATGGCCTCCAGGAGTTCGGGGTTGTGAAGCACTGAATTGCCATTTACATCGGTGACAGCCGCTGCAAAAGTGACAGGTCCGACAGTCTGACCTTTTATAAAGGGACTTTGGATCGCATCCTGGTCAATGATTTCTAAAAGGGTGTAAAGCCCAGGGGCATAGTCTCTACCAATGGCGAAGTGATCTGTATCCTGGGCCAGGAAATACTCATAAAAGGCAACGAGTTCCGATTCCGTATTGCCTGTTTCGGATATGACAAGGGATCTTTTCTCTTCAATTATCCTCATGAGGGGGAGCCCCTCACTGAATTGGATGATCATGTCTTCCAAGTGGCTGCGTTTTACAAACTGAGGCCAAAAGGGCATTACAGGCAGATGATTCAGGATGTCCCGGCAAGTGTCTTCAATGTCTTGAAAAGGCACACTTCCAATGCATGTGGCTGCAAAGTCAAAATTGAGTGTCTTATCAGGCATGGCTTAATCCCTGTATCCTGTCCATCCATTCTTCCAGAACCGTGATCATTCTTTTTTTTCTTTCCCTGAGGATGTCATCCGCAGCAGTCTGTTGCTCCGGCTTCTCCGGATTATCAACATTCAGGGCCTTTAACTCAGCAAGACGTTCCATGGAAGTTTTGTCATCGGGGTTGGTTAACAGGGCCAATTCATATGTGTTTATGGCTTCATTGATTAGTCCTTGATTGTAGTAGATTTCTGCAAGCTCAGTTGTTGCCAGCTCAGCAAATTCATCTTTCTCTTCCCGATCGGCCCGTTCTTCAGGTAATTCTGCAACTAATACTTCTTCTTCTTCAATATCCTCTTCTAAGGCACGGGTGATATCTTCAGGGATCACTACGGATTCCAATATATCTTCTTCTTGTGGATGTAATACATCTTCGGATATTTCAGGGGATTCCAGCACATGCTCACTTTCAATACCCTCTTCGGGGGCTCTTACGACTTCTTCAATGATCTCCGGTGTTCCTATTATTGACTGTTCTTCAATCCTCTCATCTTCCGTTTCCGTATGGGCAAAACCCTCTAAGGCCTGCGTCTCTTTGGGCTTTTCTCCTTCCGCTGCTGATTTTATCTTATCCAGGAGATCAAGTGCGTCATGATCATCCGGTCTGTGTACCAGGTATTGGTTCAATGCCCAAACAGCCTCTTCAGTCCTCTGTTGTTTGGTGTAAATCTCGGCCTGAAGCTTATATGCTGATGCCAGATCTCCGAGGCGTGAAGTAACCGTGGCAAGCTCTGTTTCTGCCAGGCCGATAAATCCCATGTCCAGGTAAGATTCAGCCAGCAAGGTGCGCAGGTGAAGGTCGTCAGGGTAGAGACTGAGGGCCTTTTGACATTCCCGGATAACCTCGCTGGACCGTCCCTCTTCTTTCATCTTTTGGAGGACCAAAAAAAAGGTGCCCTGTGAGGGTCCATAGTTTAAGATTTCGCCTAAAAGATCATTTGATTTCTCCATCACCCTGTACCTCCCTTTCTGATATCCCTGATTGTATGTCTTTTACAGTATTATCGTGATTGTCTTTTTTGTCAAATCGGTAGACGATCTCGTTTTGTTTAATAAGGTTAAGTTCCTTTCTTGCCACTGATTCTATGTATTCCATGTCAGTGCGAAGACGGCGTACCTCTTCAAGCATACTCTGATTTTCCTCAGCAAGCTGGCGTATTGTCTCAACGCGGGCCTGTCGTTCCATTTCTTTGTGATAAAGGTGGATAAGACCATGGTCGCCAAATCCCAGCCAGGCCAAAAGGGGCGCCAGGAAACACAGAATAAGCAGTGCAAATTTCCAAAACTTTCTTTTCTTAGGCTTCAACTTAGAACACCTTTTCAGGTTTCCAATCGGCTGCGATAATAATAGATAACACCCCGGCTCTTTTTGCAAGGTCCATAACCTGAACCACTTTTCCGTGAGCTACGTCTTTGTCGGCCTCCAAAAGAAGGTGAATCATGCCCTCCTTCACAACCAGATCCTTTAGCTCGGTCGCAAGTTTTTTAAGATCTATTATATCCCCCTTTAGATATGTGCGGCCCTCTCTGTCGATCATGATTGTGATTTTTTCACTGTCTTTATTAAACGCCCGCTGCGTCACCTTGGGCAGTTTTATGGAAATACCAGAAGCCATATGGAAATGAGAAGTCACCATAAAAAAGATCAGAAGTAAAAAGACAATATCGATCAGCGGTGTAATACCCAGCCTTGGCTCTTCATCCTTAGCTTTCTTAAATCGCATGATTATACTACTTCGAATTGCTGTAGTTATCCATCAGGTCTACAAGCCTGATGGAGTTTTCTTCCATTTCAAAAATAAGGGAACTCGCCTTATCCTTTAAAAAGCGATAACATACGAGGGTCGGTATTGCAATACACAGCCCGGTCGCCGTGGTAATGAGCGCCTCGGCAATTCCACCTGCAAGAGGGGCTGGGTTGCCGATACCCTGCACTGATATTGCATTAAAGGTCTTGATCATTCCCGAAACCGTGCCAAGAAGTCCCAGCAAGGGTGTCAGATTGGCGATGGTGGACAGGATACCAACATTTTTTTCAAGGATCGTTGCCTCCCGGCTCCCTCTCTCCTCAATGGCTTCCTTGACCAGCCACATACCCTTTTGGGTACTTCTTAAACCGGCCAGAAAGATCTTGGCAATGGACGATATATCATTTTGGCACAAAAAAACTGCTTCTGAGATCTTTTGTTTCTTCAACAGGCCTTCCACGTTGTTGACGAAGTCCTGGGGTATGATATTCTTCCTTCGCAGCACCCACAAGCGTTCCAGAAAAATGGCCAGTGCTACAATGGAACAAAAGATAATTGGGTACATGAAAATGCCGCCCTTTACAATCAAATCAAACATGATACCTCTAAACCAAAGAAGTTAAAAGTGAGCTAAAGTTAAAAGTGAACTAAAGTTAAGGAGTCGCTTCGCTCCGTTTTTTCATGTAAAGTAGACAGAATTTCACAGATCGGTTTATGCTATGCCCTATTGAATAAAGTTCAAATGACAAAATCCAAATGTCAAATCAAATCCAAAACCCCAATGTCAAAATGTTTTCCAAAACGATCAGTTATTTATCTGTAAATACTCAGGTTGTCAGGTTCACAGTTCAGCGTTCAGGGGTGTTTTAGTTTTCATCAGTTAACCTTGAACCGTGAACCATGGAACTTTCAACCCTTGAACGGTTACATATTTTTTAGCATTTGTCATTTGGCATTCATTTGAAATTTGCCTGTCGTAGTGAAACGAAGATCCCGCCGTCGG
>JAUWMY010000361.1 GCA_030612945.1 Desulfobacteraceae bacterium | reverse complement strand
TTATCGGCTGAAGGTGGTAACGATCTGGCTCCCCCCGCTCCACGAGCGACGGGCTGATATTCCTCTTCTTACAGCGTATTTCCTGTCCAGGTATGCGGTAGAGGTACAAATAGATAACCCGGGCATAACTGAAGAGGCCGTGAAAATACTCAAACGCCACCCGTGGCCAGGCAACGTTCGGGAGCTTGCCAATACCATACAGAAGACCCTGATATTCAACCGAGGAGCCCCCATCTGTCCGGAAGACATAATCCAGGCCATTAGCGGCAGTATCCCTGGCAAAAAGGGTTCCGCCAAAGACGATGATAAGGTAATCCGCCAGTGGATACGCAAATCTCTGGCCTCCAAAACCACGGAAAACATATTTGATAAGTGCATGGACCGATTTGCCAGCATGCTTATTAGCGAAGCCCTTAATCTTACGGGTGGGAACCGTTCCCGCGCTGCAAAACTCCTCGGCCTTTCAAGACCCACCCTTCACTCCAAGATTGAGAAATACCGCCTAAAATTCGATACGTTGGTCAAAGAAGACTGATCCGTGTCTCCTAACGGCCTGGCGTTTTGAAAATATGGCAGGAAATGAAATTATACCCGAACTATTTGAGATATTACGGAATGATTTGCAAAAAACAAGCCCGTCTGAGATAATTCCGATTTATAATCTTGAATGCAAGAAGGAAAAAAATTGGAAAATTCAGCTAAAAAGATAACGCGCCAAAATCAGAGATCCAAGCCAGTGAAAGAAACACGGCCCCATGAATCTGCTTTTCATGTCATGGTCTCAAGGGGAGTAGGAAAAGTACGGAGTTTTAGTCTTTCCCCTCGTATTCTCCTTGTATCGCTCCTGTTCTTGGCGTGTTACATCATAGTCTCTTTGTTTATCATTAACGGCTACTTTGACAAACTCAGGACAAACAAGGACCAACTAATAAAAATTGACCGACTTCAGAAGCAGATAGAAAATACCAGAAAATTACTCTATCAATCTGAACAGCGCGTGATTCTTCTGAAGAAGCATAATAAAAATTCCAAACCTGATGTTGCAATATCGCTGGAACCGGTTCGGCCAGAAAAGATAGAGTTAGAAAAGACTGAAGAGGCCAGCGACATCGAAGCCGAGGATACATTAGAGGAGGCCCCTCAGGAAGCTACGGTGGAGATCAAAGATCTGGCTACCCGGAAAAAAGAAGGCAAATTATCGGTTAGCTTTAAGATTGTCAACACAGATCAGGGCGATACGCCTCTTCGAGGATATGTACATATCATTGTCACTGACAAAGAGTCCGATCCACTGCAATTGTGGACATACCCAAAAGTAGCGCTTCGAGACGGTGTTCCCATAGATTATAAACGCGGTCGACTTTTTGTTATCAAGAATTTCAGGACCATACGAGGCAAGTTTTTCCTGGACTCACACGAAGGGTCAGCGCTGTCATTGAAAATCCTTGTATATAATCAATCGGGAAACCAGATTCTCCAAAGAGATTTTGAGGTGGAGAATATATCATAATCCTTACCCATATGCCAGCTCGATTGTATCTTGCCAGGGATCAGCGTTTTTGACTTGCACCCGGATTTGATCGGCCGGATGCAATGCCACACGGGGTTCTCGCTTTAAATCAGCAACTAAAAGAAAATCTTTCAAGAGGATGCGATATTTGTTTCTCAGTTCATCAAGGACCAGCGCAGGATAGCTTTCGCCCCGATGCTGGCGAAGAAACCTCAGCACCCAATAACGAATGCGTTTTCGGTTTATCCTGCCGTACTCTTTTATCAGCGGCTCAACAGAAATCCGTATTTCATCCAGGCCTTTTTCATCATAAAAAGGTCCTCTTTTCATAAGAACATTTCCAATCTGACGCTGCATCACAATATCAAGATACCTTCGTATGGGAGATGTAACCTGGGTATAGGCCTCCAGTCCTAAACCGCTGTGGGGCTTCGGGGAAGTATCAATCACAAGTGGACGAAGCTTCCGGCGCTGCTTAAAGACATAGTAAAGATAGCCGTTATCATCCATGGACAGTCTTTCACTCGGTTCAGACTGTGTTCTGAACAGAGCCGGGATTTGCTCGTCCCTGCAAAATCTGGCAGCCAACCAGTTGTAAAGAATCATTAATTCAGCCACGATCATACGCGAGGGCGTATCTTGAGGCACCAGTTCCAGGGCCAGGGCAGAATCGGCATTGAATTTTATTTGCAGTTCCGGGAGAGACAGGCCAAGGGCCCCTTCTTTGTTTCTGTTTTCACGCAGACGGTGGCTTATCTTACGCATTTCTCGAAACATCCTCTCTGAGTCCAGGTTTTCATTGACCGTATCGTAGGTGAGGTTTTGCTGTACGCGGACAACACTTGGCACAAACCGGTAATCCACAAGGTTTCCGGTCTTTTCAAATCGTGTCAAAAGGGAAATAGCCCGTCGGTCGCACCCTTGTTTCAAACTCAGGCTGTCCTCAGAAAGGTTTTGGGGGATCATGGCGATCTGTCTACGTGGCATATATATGGACGATGCCCTTTGCGACGAGCCCTCATCAAGGATGCTGTCCGGTAAGATGAACGAGGCCACATCTGCAATATGAACACCCAGGTGGATGGTGTCACCTTCAATTTCAAGGCTTATGGCATCATCAAAATCACGGGTCAACGGGCCGTCTATGGTCAGGAGGGTCAAATGCCTCAAATCCTCGCGACCCTGTTCTTCAATACCTTCCATGGCCAGTCGGGCCCCCTCATCCAGCTGTTTTTCGTCAAAGGAAGTTTCAATGCCAGACTTGTGAAGGTCAAGGTTCTCATCCTCATCCCAAACCCCCAGCTTGACGAGTAGCTTCCTGGCCTCCCCAATATGGGATATGCCTGCCCTCAGAAGGAGTCCTTTGCCACTCTTAAAATCGGGTGCCTCGTTTCCGTAAAGAGCCAGTTGTTTGAGCAACTGAATAACATATGCCTCAGAGGCAGAATCCTCTTTTTCTCTACCCTGCAATGTGTCCTTCAGCCATGCGCTTCCCTGTGTGAGCTTTTCTTGTCTCAGGGCTTCTTCTTCTTTTTGTTCTATAATAGAATCTATTTTTTCCGCGGAGTTGGGCAGAAACCGCCCATCTTTAAACCTGAAATAGAGGTGATCTTCGAAAAGTGCCCTCACCAGCGCTGAGATATGGTCATCCGTGACTATTTCTCCAAAGACCAACTGGGCGAGATACTTGTGATGAAAGCTTTCCTTCTCTTCGCTGATTAGCTCCCAAAGCTCTATTGCGTCAATCTGGCCTTTAAGACGTTTTCTTATCTCTTCTGTATCCTTCAGCCTTTCCAATAACTCTTCCCTGGGCCTTTCAATATCAATGGTAGCGCCTGAAACGAGGATGGCCCTTTTTGGTGAAAGATTGACTTCTCGATTTGATGGTGTAAGCAGATGCAGCCTGTTGCCATTATCCTGCAGGCAAATGGTGCAGACAAATCTGCCCTGATCAATGTATTCTATGATTTTTCCCTGATTCATTTTGAGATTCTGTGGTTTTTCATATCTGTTCCGTACTCAGGTTGTCAGGTTCACAGTTCACGGTTGCTTAGCCTGCGGCGGGGTCGTATTTTTCATATTGCTTGACATAGTTGATGAACCTATGAACGGCAGCAGTTACGTAATGTGCCACCCCTCAATATCTCAAAACCGTGCAGTTTTCATCAGTTAACCTTGAACCGTGAACCTTTGAACTTTGAACCTGAGTTACTCTGTTTCTTGCAACGACTACTAACAGCTGGCATATTTTCTGTCAACAACGAGATAAGGTAGC
>JAUWMY010000359.1 GCA_030612945.1 Desulfobacteraceae bacterium | reverse complement strand
TTACTGGCTGGAACGACATTGCTAAATTACTTGCTGAGCGTCCAAGAACCCGTAACACGCAGTTATCGCAATATTTTATTTACTAAAGATGGCTATAAACAAGTTAGCGCTTATGGGGCTAACCCCGGGAGATCAGGACATCAATTGTCTCTTGAAGCATCTCGCATTGTTCAGCACACACGTGACAATCTCGCAACCCTGTTTAATATTTCTGACACAAAGCGCATTGTGTTTACAATGAATGTCACCGAAGCACTCAATACCGTTATTTATGGTTTCCTGAATGCAGGGGATAACGTCATCATTTCAGCGATGGAGCATAACTCTGTCCTGAGACCACTGAAACACCTTGAAGAAAGCTCTTTTATTACCCTAACAATAGCGCCCTGCGACCGAAAGGGCTTTCTGGATATTGGTGAACTGGCAAGGCTTTTACAGAAAAACACCGCATTAATGGTCTTGAACCATGCTTCAAATGTCTGCGGCACAATCCAGGATGTAAGGGCTGTAAAGGATACGATAGGAGACATTCCGCTTTTGCTCGATACTGCCCAGACAGCGGGTTGTTACCCGATTGATGTTGAGGCTGATGGTATTGATTTTTTTGCCTTTACCGGACACAAGGGTCTCTTAGGTCCACAGGGAACAGGTGGCCTGTATATACGGGAAGGCCTGAACGTCCGCCCTTTAAAGCGAGGTGGAACAGGGAGCATTTCTGAAAAATTCCAGCAACCGGACTTTTTACCCGATGCCCGTGAAAGCGGGACCCAGAATAACGTTGGCATAGCCGGGCTTGGAGCGGGGGTCGATTTTATCCTGGAAGAAGGTGTAAACAAAATAAGGACACACGAGAAAGGCCTCACCTCAGCCCTGCTTAAGGCCCTACACGATGTGCCTGGTCTCACAATTTACGGGCCACTTGACGCTGAACTTCAGACGGCTACTATCTCTTTGACGTTTGACAGCATTTTGCCGACCGGGCCTGACCACGAATTAGGGGGTTGTGGATCAATCAACCTGGCATGGATGGAGGAGGGTATCCCTTTAGACGCTGCCGGCGATATGCTAAATAGTGAATACGATATCTTTGTGCGGATAGGCCTGCATTGCGCCCCCCTTGCACACAAGACCCTGGGGACTTTTCCTGAGGGAACAGTTCGTATAAGCATGGGATATTTCAACACATTACAGGATATGGAATCTGCTGCTAAGGCAATCCGCAACATTGCCGAAAAATGACCCCGTTTCCTCATGATGAAACTCTTTCGGCGTATTAGTTCAGCTATTTTCTTGACAGGATAAACAGGAATAACAAGATTTTTCTTTACTTTTTATCCTGTTGATCTCGTATTCTTAATCCTTGATTTTCCGCTCAATCTTAACTTTTCATCCACATCGCGGATTAGTATGAAAACCAGGCATGGAAAACAACACAAAAGCATTGCAGGGTCGGGTTTTATACCCGACCACGACTTTGTCGGGGTGTCATATAAAATGCCTTTCCGCGTACAACCCACAGGCAGGCCACCCTACATGATATGAACAAAGTCTGTCACATTAATCCGTGATTAACAACATTTTATCCCGATTCCATCTGGCTGGAAAACGGCATTTCAGTTGCCCCCTTTTTTGATTCACAGGATCGTTATCATGTATATCTTGTAATCCTGTCTAATATTATTTTCATGGGTGAACTATTACCTTTCGGCAAGGTTTTACAGCCTGTCCTCGCAGATCATGGCGGATAGGGACAAATAAACATGGCTTCTTTACGTCTAAAACAGATCCTGTCTTCTTGTCACTGCCTTAAATCGAGCCTGTATGGCAGGATCGGCACATTTTTTAATCTCCTCCACGTAATCCCCTGTTCTGAATTGTCTGATGTGCCCCTGATCGATTTTGTAAAGTATATCGTTTCTGTCCCGGTCACGCTCAGGTGTTCTTTCTATAAAATCGTGAAGCAGGGCAGATTTCCTTATTTTTTCAGTGTCAGTCATGGGCAGTTTGTTTAAGACTCTTATGTAACCAGGAAGCGCATAATCAGGCAGCTCTGTTTTGCAGGATTTGAAAAATTCATCTATTTCAAAAGAATCCGGGTTGTCAGCTTCTATAATATAAACGGGGTTGTCATTTTCTGTGCTGTCCACATGAGGGATACCTATAACCGTGCCGTTCAATACCTTTTTAAAATTGGCGATGATATCTTCAACAAATGTGGTTGAAAAATTCTCGCCTTTTGATCGCAGCCTGTCGGTTCCTGTACGGCCCAAAAAGATTAAATAACGCTTGTCCCTTATCTCGACGGCTGCCCCAAGGTCCCCCATGTGGTAGTATCCATTTTTGTCAACCTTTGCTGCGCTTTCCTGCGGCAAATTGTAGTATCCCGTGAACGCAGACGCTCCCAGCGATTTCTGGCTGACTACTATCTCGCCAACGGCTCTATCAAAGTTCATGATTTGGTCTTTATCATTTATATTTGCAAGCTCACATTCAAGACCTTTACCCTCATCAAGTATTTTGATATCCTTTCCAGGAAGGTATTCCCCCACACAATACCGAGGCGTATCCGGGCTTACAACTGCTATGGCCCCTACTTCGGTCGAACCAAAGGCCTCTATAAAATTATCTATACCGAATATCTTCGAAAAGACATTTCTGTTTTGGATGTTAGTACCAGTGCTGATAACAACCCTTAACGGAAGGTGGGAGTAATCCACATCATTACCCAGCACATTAACGACATACATGACAGGATCTCCAACACTGTTCCATATTGTGGCCCCTACCTCCTCTATGTCTTTAACGAAGTTAGTGGAGCTGAATCTTCTTCTTATCAGAACTTTGGCACCGTTAAGCAATGCAGGCATTAGATTCAAATAAAGGGAATTTGAATGATTCAATGGCATGCAAATATACCCAACGTCGTTTTCAGTATATTTCAGCATACCGGTAGATACGACGCCCACATCGAATAACTTTTTCCAGGGAACCTCGATGCCCTTTGGAGCGCCTGTGGTTCCGGAGGTGAAAATGATAACGCCTGGGGAGTCAGAATCTAATGGTACCGGAGTAAAGTCTGAACCAGTATGTTGTTCAAGCCTTTCGCCTATTGTTGAAATAGATCCAGGATGATCGTTTTTCTGTTTCTTCCTTGCAATAATGTATTTTTGATCCAGGGTGGAAAAACCATGTTTTTTTTGGGCAACAATTACATTTTCAAGAAAAGTCTTTCCGGTTTTCGGCTGTTGCACTTCATCTACAAACAGGACATCTATCTCCATGTTATTAATATCAACTGCAAGTTTTTCTCCGATTTGAGCATTGTTTAACCCGACTAATGTTGAATTGGTAAACGCGCAGCCACCAAGCAAATAAATCACTTCCGGGGTGTTTTGCATAAAAAACCCGATATGGAATCGATCGGCATCCGTTTTACCTTTCTCCCTCTTTATTTCCTGGATCAATGCCGCATAATTTATTGACCTGTCATAGAATTGTTTGAAGGAGACTGCCTGAATATTTTCATCCTCATCCCTATACATAAAGAAAGTTCTGTCTTTTTTATTTCCCCCATACCCATAGAATTTAATAACTTCAGCCATATTCATGCCAATTACTTCATCCAATGACATGATTATTTCCCCCTGAATTGACTGCATTTTTTAGTGGTTTTCCTTCTCGCAACCGCTCAATGTTATCAGCCACGGCCCGACCGAGAGCGTCGAATGACTGCTTTGTAACTCCGGCCGTATGAGGTGTGATCACAACCCGATCATGATTCAACAAAGGGTGGTCTTTTTTTG
>JAUWMY010000380.1 GCA_030612945.1 Desulfobacteraceae bacterium | reverse complement strand
CTGTAGAGAGTCACAGCTTCCTTAATAATCTTACGGATATCTGATGGGACCGGGTTAGATGCCGGCATTCGGGCAAATTTCGAGAACTCATCTACAAGACACTTGATTTCCTCTACTTGCTTAATGATCATCTCAGTACATTCCTGGAAGACCTTTTCATCACCACTGCCCAGTTTCCCTCCATATCTTTTCTTAAGCCGCTGGGCAGAGAGCTGGATAGGGGTCAGGGGATTTTTGACTTCGTGGGCTATCCGTCTTGCCACTTCCCGCCATGCGGCGACCCTCTGGGCCTTTTCGATTTCGCTTAAATCCTCGAAAACGCCGACAAGGCCAAGGTAATTCCCTCGATCATCGCGAAGAACATTCAAATATACGAGCAGTGTCAGTGTCTTGTTCTCCACAGATAATCTGATTTGTTTCTCCAGAAAACCTTTCTTAAAAAGGCTCTCGTCTCCCAGGAACCCGTCAATAATTTTGATATGTTCCTCTAACAGGATCTCCTCGTTTTTCTTTCCGATGCTCCTTTCCGCCTCTATATTCAGCATCTGCTCCGCTGATTTGTTGATGGTAAGGATTCTTCCATCTGCATCAGCAGAGACCACACCGGCTGCAACATTGGCTAAGACAATCTCCATATATAGACGTCGTTGTTCCAGCTCAAAATTGCCTTTTATGAGCTCCCTATTGGCCTCCTCAAGCTTATTTTTGCTTATTTTCAGATCCATAGTCATTTTGTTAAAGGAATTGACCAAAATCCCTATTTCATCTTTTGCCTCCCGATCAATGAAAAAATCATAGTCTCCTGAAGCGATCCGGTTCGTTCCCTCGGCCAGTTCCTTGATGGGGGTGGTGATTTCCTTGGACAGATAGAAACCAAACCATACGGATGAAAAGATAATAAGGAGCGTAACAATGGAAAGGGTAATCATATGGCTGGCCTTTATCGGTTTCTTCAACATCTTGAGCTGCTCATACTCCTGGAGACCATTCGAAATAACCTTCAGCCTATTAACAAAACTGGCCGGAACAAATTTTGCCAGAACTATCATACCGACTACAGCCTTTGACTCTGTCCTTGAAAAGACAGGGGCAATTCCGCTGACCAGATCTCCATGGGGGGAAGATTTGACAAACCGGGAATCCGTTCCTTCCTTTAAAGTTGTTGTCAGGACTTCCTTACCCGGCCTTTTAAAACCACTAAGATCAATCCGATTGTCCTGGGCAATTGTTCTCTGTTCCAGCTTGTTCGAAAAGACCGATAGGGAAGCCAGGTGGTATTCCTTCTGTTTGTCATTGATGAATTTTTCAAGACCTTCCTTCCTGGAAAGCAACATATAGCCTTCGTGGGTGATAACCCGGCTCATGTTGTTCCCAAGAGAAAGGATCTCATCGGCAATCCCTTTATAATAGTCACGCCCCATTTCGACCGAGTTTTTCAGAGATTGTTCAATAGGGAGGTTAAACCAGTATTCGATGGACAAAGAAATGAATTGCACAGAGACAAAAAAGAGAATTATCGTCGGCAATAGAGACAGGGTCATAAAGGCCAGGACCAATTTAGTCCTGAGTTTCGCCCCCATTATGTTCTTTCTTCTTTCAAAAAGCAGCTTGACTAAGTTTCGACCCGTGAGAAAGAAGAGGAGAAGGAGCAATATCACATTGATATTTATGAGGGCGAAAACAAGAATGCTGCTTGAGAACGGTAGTTCCAGCCCCAGATTAAAGACGCGTACTCCCAAATAAGTCAGGAATGAAATCACAACTAACAGTACGGCTATCAGATATCTTTCCCTGCGTCGCCTCCTGAGATCTTTTCGTTGGGAGTGTAGATAGTTTTTTTTCATAACAGGAGAATCACTTATTATCGGGATCAACCCAGGGAGGTGATCAACTCATTAAACTGAGGGTGTCAATATGTTAAATTTACCTTGTACCAATCGGTTTCAAAATCCCACAAGGATAAGAAGAAAAGCACATAATCAAGGTACAACGGAAGCCTTATCTTGGCTAATTCGGCCATCATGCGAGCCTGGTACCGGGTTCCTTTTTGAAGTTTATTAAGTCCTGTTAGCTTGACACCCACAATTTTCGACATCAGGTTTTTTGCCTCATGGAAATCCTCCACAAGGGTCATTTCACTATTTCTCTCCGAAAGTCGAACCTTATAAGCCTTTTTGAGATTATCATACACGATACTATGCGTCACTCTCAGCTCAGCAATATTTTTGTCCCGCTGGAAATCCCTGACTTCATAAAGCCCTATAAAAAATGTGAAGGTTGTATTGATTCCATTTTCAATAGCCTTTATCATCTCCTCTGTAAAGCAGCCCGTAACTCTAAAATAGACCATGAGATGCTCCCCGGTAGAGGTCACAACAATATCAGTTAATAGCGCTTCTTCTGCCCGGGCCGGTGTTGCCAGGAGGGAGCCCATAAGAAAAATCATTACTAACGTTGTTTTTAATCTGATGCCTGGGAAAGGGGCGCAGCGCATTCAATGTTCCTTGTGAAAAGGCAATTTTCTACAGTTAGTATATAAATACCGGATATTCTGAGGAGATATAATACGTAAGTGCCCCACGGAATGCAAGCTATATCGATGCGTTGCCTCTGGTCAAGCTGGGTTTGATTATGCAGTGTTTTCGCTTAATGGTACAAGGTGTAGAAAAAAGAAAGGGGCCACTTCCCGAGAACGGTTTAAGTGACCCCTTTGTATGATGTAGATAGGCTTATCAGGCTGTTTTAGGCAGTCACGGGTTGCAACGCGCCAAAAGCCGGGATAGTTACATTGGTTTCAGTACATTCCTCCGGTGTTTTAAAGGTCATTACCTTCCAGTGTTTCTTTGATTCCATCAGCTTCCTTAGCATGTGCTGGTTAAGAAAATGACCGGATTTCTTAACAACAAAATGGCCGATAATAGGAGACCCTACGATAGAAATATCTCCAATAAAATCAAGGATCTTATGCCTTACAAATTCATCATCAAATCTAAGACCATCTTCATTAATAATCCTGAAGTCATCAATGACGACCGCATTATCAAGCGAGCCTCCCCTGGCAAGTCCATTTTTTTTGAGTGTCTCGACATCTTTCAGAAAACCGAATGTTCGGGCCGTGCTGATTTCCCTTACAAAATCCCTGCCGGAAAAGGTTAGCTCATATTCCTGATTCCTCAAAAGGGGATGTTGAAAATCAATCATATAGGTGATCTTCAGCTCTTTTGACGGGTATATGGAAACGGATCGATTGCCGTCATCCACCTTAAAA
Organism: Desulfobacteraceae bacterium; assembly: GCA_030612945.1. GTDB lineage: Bacteria > Desulfobacterota > DSM-4660 > Desulfatiglandales > Desulfatiglandaceae > 4484-190-2. The sequence goes on along the minus strand of JAUWMY010000380.1, from coordinate 346 downwards.
GGCTTTTTAATAACGATGAACTGTTTTGGGCTTTTCTGCTCCCGGATGTCCCCGCTTTTAATAAGAAAAACAAAAGGGGCCGCACTGCCATCCATAATAGGAACTTCCGGACCATCAAGCTCAACCACTGCGTTGTCTATGCCCAGCCCGAAAAAGGCTGCCATTAGATGCTCAATGGTCGAGACTTTGCACCCATTAGTTCCAATTGTTGTTGCAAGTGTGGTGTCAAATACATTATCGAAGCGTACTTCTACTTCAGGGTGGCCTTTCAGGTCGGTTCTTATAAATTTTATCCCGCTATCGGCTGGGGCAGGTCTTATATTGATCTTGACTTTTTCCCCAGTAT
>JAUWMY010000200.1 GCA_030612945.1 Desulfobacteraceae bacterium | reverse complement strand
CCTGGCCCAGACCGGTCATCGGCACTATACATGCGAAAAATACAGTCTAGGCCTACTCAAACACAGGTTTGGAATCATGCCACGAGTCGCACCAGGGCGGGCTGACAACCTGAGTATTTACAGATAAATAACTGATCGTTTAGGAAAACATTTTGACATTGGGGTTTTGGATTTGATTTGACATTTGGATTTTGTCATTTGAACTTTATTCCATAGGGCACCACAATCACTATCTAACACGCCTAAAAGGCTTTGACCATCCTGCTACTGCGGGAGTGTTTAAGAGACTAATTAACCCGTTTAATCTAAAATTGGAATGATGGATGCCCCCATACACTGAAAGGAAAAAAACACGCAGGATTTATGTAGGGGATGTCCCCATCGGTGGCGGAGCCCCTGTGGCTGTTCAGTCCATGACCAACACGGACACCAGGGATGTATCTTCAACGGTTCGTCAGATCAAACGGTTATCTGAGGCAGGTTGTGAGATTGTTCGTTTGGCCATTGTAGACAAAGAAGCGGCAACGGCATTGCGGGAAATCAAGTCAAAAGTCGAAACACCACTTATAGCTGATATTCACTTCGATCACCGCCTTGCTCTTGCGTCCATGGATGCCGGCGCGGACGGACTAAGAATTAATCCCGGTAATATTGGCAGCCAAAAAGCAGTTTCAAAGGTGGTCAAAGCGGCTCGTGAGAACAAAGTGTCAATAAGGATAGGAGTCAACGCAGGGTCTTTGCACAAAGAGATCCTACTTAAATACGGCAGGCCGTCACCTGAAGCCATGGTGGAAAGTGCCATGGAACACATAAGGCTCTTTGAAACATTAGATTTTGACCAGATCAAGATATCATTGAAATCTTCTAATGTAATGAATACCATCAGCGCCTATGAACTCCTGAGCGAGAGAGTGGACTACCCTTTACATCTTGGGGTGACAGAGGCAGGCACGCTCATATCAGGTACTGTAAAAAGTGCAATCGGTATTGGCTACCTGCTGGCCAAAGGTATTGGCGACACTTTTCGCGTCTCTCTGACCAGAGATCCTGTTGAGGAGGTCAAGGTTGCCTATGAAATCTTAAGGGCCCTCGACCTCAGATATAGAGGCCCCGAAATCATCTCCTGCCCCACCTGTGGCCGGACTGAAATAGACCTTTTTGGGCTCGTTGACAAGGTGGAAAGGGCCCTGTCCGGTATTAAAGCCTCTCCAAAGGTTGCCATAATGGGTTGCGTGGTGAACGGCCCGGGCGAGGCCAAAGAGGCTGACATTGGTATCGCAGGCGCCCGAGGACAGGGAATTCTATTTAAAAAAGGTGAAGTTGTAAGAAAGGTACCGGAGCATGAACTGGCGGAGGTCCTGATCAGTGAAGTCAAGAAGTTGGTTGAGCAATAAGAGTATTGACTATTGACTATTGGCTATTGATGGACTTTAAAAAATTATTCAAATAATGAAAAAAAAACGATAACGGAGACAAATTACAACTATGCGCTATTCCAAATATTTCATTCCCACATACAAAGAGATTCCCTCGGACGCAGAAATCATCAGTCATCAGCTAATGATCAGGGCAGGTATGATCAGAAAACTCACTTCCGGCATTTACACATATCTCCCGGCAGGTCTCAGGTCCATAAAAAAAGTGGAAAATATCATCAGAGAGGAGATGAACCGGGCCGGAGCCATAGAGGTACTGATGCCTGCTGTTCAGCCAGGGGAGCTCTGGCAGGAAAGCGGCAGATGGGATTATTATGGCCGTGAACTCTTAAGGTTTAAAGATCGTCATAACCGTGATGTCTGTTTCGGACCCACCCACGAAGAAGTCATCACCGATCTTGTGAGAAGAGAGATCCATTCATACAAACAGATGCCCATCAACCTCTACCAGATTCAAACCAAGTTCAGGGACGAAATACGACCCAGGTTCGGTCTCATGCGTGGACGCGAATTTATCATGAAGGACGCCTATAGCTTTGACGTAGACGAAGAGAGCGCTAACCGCAGCTATGAGATCATGCATGAAGCCTACACAAGAATATTTCAAAGATGCGGTCTAAGATTCAGGGCCGTGGAGGCGGATACAGGTTCTATTGGAGGAAGTTACTCCCATGAGTTTATGGTCCTTTCAGACACAGGAGAGGATCAGACCATAAATTGCGTGAACTGCCCTTACGCTGCCAACCTTGAAAGGGCGGAGGTGAAGACGCCCCATGTCCCGTCTGATATAAACAGTGGCGATATGAACACGCTCGAATCGGTTGACACCCCGGACATAAAAACCATAGAAGAATTGACTTCCTTTCTCAGCATTTCACCGGATCAGCTCATTAAAACGCTTATATTTGTGGCAGATGATGAGGTCATTGCCGTCCTGGTCAGGGGTGACCACGAACTAAACGAGATAAAGCTCAAGAATTTTCTTGGCGCACAAACCGTTGAATTGGCAGACGTATCCCTGGTAGAGGAGACCACCGGCGCTCCCATGGGTTTTGCAGGTCCCATAGGCCTAAAGGCAAGGGTGGTAGCTGACAATGCCATCAGAGGGATGAAGAATTTCATTACAGGTGGAAACAGAAAGGACGTTCATATCAGGAACGTGAACATAGGAAGAGATTTTAAAGTAGAAAATTTCGGTGATCTGCGGACGATCTCACCCCATGACACATGCCCCAGGTGCGGCGGGGAAATACGGTTTGGAAGAGGCATCGAAGTGGGGCACATCTTTAAGCTGGGCACAAAATATAGCCAGGCACTTAAAGCGGCCTTTCTGAACGAGCAGGGAAAGGAGAGGCCGATCATCATGGGGTGTTACGGTATAGGAGTTGGAAGAACCGTTGCAGCCGCAATTGAACAGAACCACGACAAGGATGGCATTATTTTTCCCATCCCTATCTCTCCTTTTGAAGTGACCATTTTACCTCTACAGATGCATGAGACTGCTGTCATTGAAACAGCGGAAAGGATTTATGCCGAGCTTTTGGATTATGATATTGACGTCCTTCTTGACGACAGGGATGAACGGGCAGGGATCAAATTCAAGGATGCCGATCTCCTTGGCACTCCGGTACGAGTAATTGTGGGACTCAAGGGAGTCAAAAAAGGCCAAATTGAAATAAAACTGCGTTCTGAATCTGAAAATATCAACGTGCCTGTCAAGGATGTCTCAGCAATTATCAGAGAAAAAATGAAAGCCCTCTATGATTCGCTTAAATGATATCACATCACAGATCCTCAGCTATCATCCAAAGGCCAATATAGATCTGGTTGAAAAGGCATATGTCTATTCAGCCAAGGCCCACCAGGGCCAGATTCGGCTTTCCGGTGAACCTTATCTATCCCATCCCCTTGAGGTCGCCTACATTCTCACCAAAATGAAGATGGATGTAACCTGCATTGCGGCTGGTTTCCTTCATGACACGCTGGAGGATACCGAAGCCGAGGCTGATGAAATTAAGCACCTCTTTGGCGAAGAAACGGCCAATCTCGTCGAAGGAGTAACAAAAATCAGCAGAATGCAGTTCACCAGTCGCCAGCAACGCCAGGCAGAAAATGTCCGCAAGATGATTCTTGCCATGTCTTCCGATATTCGTGTCATTCTCGTCAAACTGGCTGACCGGCTGCATAATATGCGTACCCTGGGTTTCCAGACACCGGAAAAGCAGAGGTTGATTGCAGCAGAAACCGAGGATATCTATGCACCCCTGGCCGGTAGAATGGGCATTCAGTGGATCAAATCCAGCCTCGAAGACCTTTGCCTTTACTATCTCGAACCAAAGATCTACGAGGACATTAAAAACGAGATCGCGCAGACACGGGACAAAAGGGAAGAATTTATCAAGAATGTTATAGAACTGGTCTCAAAAAAACTTGAAGAGTTCAAGATCCAGGCTACCATAAAAGGCAGAGACAAACATTTTTACAGTATCTATAAAAAGATGCTGGACCAGGACCTCACGGTTAATCAGGTATACGATGTTTTGGCTTTCCGGGTCATCGTCAGCGGCATCAAAGAGTGCTATGAGGTCCTGGGGCATATCCACTCAATGTGGAAACCTGTGCAGGGGAGATTCAAGGATTATGTATCTGTGCCAAAGGCAAATATGTATCAGTCACTCCACACCACAGTGATCGGCCCCATGGGCCAAAGAATGGAGATGCAAATTCGGACATGGGATATGGATAAAGTCGCTGAAGATGGTATTGCAGCACACTGGAAGTATAAAGAAGGGACTACTGAGAACAAGACTGATGAAAAACAGTTTATGTGGCTGCGCCAACTTTTAGAGTGGCAACAAAACCTCAAAGACCCTGCGGAATTCTTAGAAACCGTCAGGATGGATCTTTTCCCCGATGAAGTTTACGTATTCACCCCAAGAGGAGATGTAAAGGCATTCCCAAGAGGGGCCACACCGGTTGATTTTGCCTACAGTATTCATTCGGAGGTGGGAGAAAAATGCATGGGAGCGAGGATCAACAGGAGAATGGTTCCGCTCAGATATCAACTAAGAAATGGACAGACCGTAGAAATCATAACATCTCCCAAGCAACATCCAAGCAAAGACTGGCTTGAATTCGTGAAGACCCCTCGCGCAAAGACAAAAATCAGGCAATGGATAAGGAATCAGGAGAGGGGCGAAAGCATTGCCTTAGGCAAAAATCTCCTGGAAAAGGCCCTTGAGCGGGACCGCCTTAAACTGACCAATATTATGAAGAATGAGCAGATCCTATCAATTGCAAAAGAATTTTCCTTCCATTCGGTGGAAGACCTGATTGCTCAGATCGGTTTCGGCAAAATTTCACCCAGGCAGGTGATTGGGCGCCTCAAGCCTAAGCTGGGAATCAAAGACGAAAGACCCCCTGGCCTTGTGGGGAAAATGGTTGGCCGTTTCAAACGACGAAAAGGAGACCTCGGCATAAAAGTTAAGGGCGTGAGTGACATGCTTATCCGTTTTGCTAATTGCTGCCACCCCCTCCCGGGTGAACCCGTAATTGGATTTATAACCCGGGGGCGAGGTGTCACTGTCCACCAGCGGAATTGCAGTCACATTCTTAACGCGGATCCCGAAAGATTGGTGGAGGTATCCTGGCAAGCCTCCAAAGAAGACATATATCTTGCGAAGATAAGAGTGACAAGCGTGGAAAGGAAGGGCGTTCTCTCTGATATCAGCGCTGTTTTGACTCAAAAGGATGCCAATATTATAGAAGCGCAAGTCAAAACTACAGTGGACAGAAAGGGGATTGCCCTTTTTACCATCGAGGTGGAAGACTATAATCAGCTTCAGAATATTATGGGGGCCATAAAAAGGGTGAAAAACGTTCTGATTGTGGAAAGGCTCTAAGTCAATTTTATGGTTTTACAACACGGCCAGACTTGATACAGCTTGTACAGACCCTTATTCTTTTTGTCTGACCATTTTGAAGACTTCTCACCTTCTGAAGATTGGGGTACCATCGTTTTTTGGTTTTGTTATGGGCATGACTGATATTGTATCCAACCACAGGTTTTTTACCGCAGATTTCGCAAACCTTTGCCATTTCGGGATCTCCTTTGAAGCCCT
>JAUWMY010000503.1 GCA_030612945.1 Desulfobacteraceae bacterium | reverse complement strand
TGGGATGGGAAGGAAATAACCAGGTTGTCATTCCGCTGATTGAACTTCTTTACGACCCGGATATAAATGTGCAGCAAACCGCGGTCAGCGCCCTCTCCAACCTTCGGGATGACCGGATAATCGGCCTTATGCTGGAACGATTGGAACACGGCCCCCTTGAACAGAAAAGAAGCATCCTTTTAAATTTGTGGAGATTTTATTCAAAGCGGGATGAAGTTGTATCCATTTATCTCAAATACCTGGATCATGAAAACTCCGATCTTCGCTTCGATGCCCTGGTGCTACTTTCATTGGTAACCGATGCCACTGAGTATGTGAAGGTATTTCGCAACTGCCTGAGAGACCAGGATTCCCGTGTTCGTGCTTTGGCTTTGAAGAAATTATGTGAAATAAGCAGGGAGGTACTGCTTGGATTTAAGGATGAGATTGAAGGTATGCTTTCGGACCCTGATATGAAGGTAAAACAGGAAGCAATAAAGATTCTGAAAAAGATCAGAACGGGCCTGATTTTTGAAAGAACAGATGGGTACAAGGGATAGCTATACCCAGATTTCCTCGGTTTTCCACTCTCCCGGCAAAATCAAGCGCCCAATTCACTGTCTTGGCATCCGCACCCTTCCCAATCCCGCCAAATGCGGGACCCTCATTTTTAGCAGGCCAGTTGCTTCCACAATCCCGGCGGGGAAAGGTCGGCTTTAGCTTGACACACAAGGCAAAATCTGTCCATACTCCCTCCCGAAAAAGCGACTTCTTATCACTGATCAGTTGGCTAATTGTTGAATAGGCATCTTTTTAATTGACAATCAATCCTTTTCTCTCTATCATACCCTGTAAAAATACAGTAATATTTCAGTAATCACCCCTGAATAAATCGTAATTAACAATATAATAACCCCTTAAAATATTATTATGTGACGAAAATGTACCGCACTGCCCTGGAATATTTAAAGGCCTGGAAAACAAAATCAAACCGAAAACCCCTGGTTATCCGGGGAGCCCGGCAGGTAGGAAAGACATATCTGATCCGCTTGTTTGCAAGTGAAAAATTTGACCATTTTGTTGAAATCAATCTCGAACGCGACCCTGAAATTGCATTACTGTTTACCTCAAATGACCCACGCAAAATTGTTCAGTTGCTGGAACTGCAATTCAATACTCCGATACAGCCAGGGACAACGCTCCTGTTTCTCGATGAAATTCAGGCGGTACCACAGGTGCTTGCCTCGCTGAGGTATTTCTACGAGGAACTGCCCGAACTCCATGTCGTGGCCGCTGGATCCCTGTTGGAATTTGCCTTTGAAGAACCAGGCTTCTCCATGCCGGTGGGGCGTATCGAGTACTTGCACTTAGGACCCATGCAGTTTGAGGAATTCCTGGTAGCGACCGGTAAGGATAATCTCGCAATCTTTCTCAAAGGCTTTTCTCCGGATGAGAACATCCCTGAACCTATTCACAGACAACTAATGGAACTATTCCGAATTTTTCTGGTTACAGGGGGCATGCCCGAAGCCATTGCGACATATCTCAACAGCAATTCATGGCAGGAATGTGAGTCGATAAAGCATTCTCTCCTTTCAACCTTTCAGGATGATTTCAGCAAATACGGCAGGAAGGTTAAGTATCAGCGGCTTCAGCGTGTGTTCAAAAAAATCCCGTTTCTTGTAGGCCTAAAATTCAAATATGTGAACGTAGATCGTAACGAGCGATCGGGAGATCTATCAACGGCATTAGACCTCCTGTGCCACGCCAGGATATCATACAGGGTTCATCATTCATCGTGCAGCGGCATCCCCTTAGGGGCAACAATAGATGGGAAAAAATTCAAGGTCCTTTTTCTCGACGTGGGCCTGATGTCAACGGCCACCGGCCTGAATTTGCTGGACTATGAAAAGGCCGAGGATCTTACGATGGTGAATGGAGGTGCAATTTGCGAGCAGTTTATCGGGCAGCACCTTTTGTTTTCCCAACAGTTCTATCGTGAACCAGAGGTGTATTACTGGGTCAGGGAAAAGAAAAGCTCGTCGGCAGAAGTCGATTATGTGATTGCCGAGGATACAGCCATTGTCCCCATCGAAGTAAAGGCAGGCAAAAGCGGGACCCTTAAATCACTTCATCTGTTTTTCAGGGAAAAAAGCCCTCCTATAGGTGTCCGGTTCAATACTGATGTTCCTTCCTTACTTACGTCACAAACTTCACTGCCCGATGGACAAAATGTCCGCTACCGTCTATTGTCGCTTCCTCTGTATATGGCGGGGCAGGTGCGCCGACTCATCAGTCAATTCACAAAAAAGGGATGAACATAGGGCTGAGGTGGTAGCAGTGTGGTTGGACATACAAGAAAACGACTTCAAAGCAGTCGTAGTTCTAAGAAACGATTGGAAATAATAAAAGAAATGATCAATAAAGGTCAAACGAAAATTTGACCACTAATCCCTTTTGTTATTGCTTCTCCCGCGCGTTATAAAGCGTGAATAGCAGAGCCTCGGATCGCGATATAGACGTCTTTTTTCTCCGAGAGATTCAGGGAAAAGAGATCCATCTTGCTGAGCGTTGACTTGAAGATTACCTTTCCCGTGTTGACCGAAACTTCGTGAAAAAG
>JAUWMY010000371.1 GCA_030612945.1 Desulfobacteraceae bacterium | reverse complement strand
CTAAGAGCTGTACCATGGCATAGGCTACCCAAGTCAATTTCATGGCTTGAATCTGTGAATCTTAACCTCAAATTCAGATGAATTTTAGGCTGAAAATCTTATATCAATATGACGGTTAAAACTAGCGCGAAAATCGGTGTTCATCAAAGAAATACAATAAAACCAATACCTGATTGCAAATACCCAATACCACCTGATTGAGAATCGCTCAATCAGGGTAATAAGGTGATGAGAGAATCTCTCCCGTTCTGATTGGGCACTTTTTTTTCAAAGGAGAACTATTAATGCATACTAAACTTCGAAGGTACTTTTGGTTGTCAGCAATAACTATCGTTCTGGCATGCTTTTCTTTACATGCATCGGCATCAGAAAAAAAGGCTACTGATGGAAAAGCTGCGGTTGTTAATGGGACAGTTATCACACAGGAGGATTTGGACAGGGAACTGGGCGTTGTTCAGCAGCGGCTCTTGAGTGACGGAAAGGTTCTTGACGAATCCCAGCTACTGGAAACGAAAAAGAGGGTCCTTGAAGGCCTTATCAACGTGGAGGTACTTTACCAGGAAGCTCAAATGCAGGGACCAACAGTTAGTGACGAGGCTATCAACAAACAATTGGGCACTGTGAAATCACGATTTCCCAGCGAGGATGAATTCAAGAGTTCGTTAAGCAAGATGAATCTCAATGAGGCTGAATTAATAACTCAGATTAAGAGAGCTCTAACCGTCCAACAATTCATTGATAAGAAATTTGTGCAAAAGGTTACTGTTTCTGATAAAGAGACCAGGGCCTACTATGATGCCAACCAGGCTGCTTTCAAACAACCCGAACAGGTTAAGGCCAGCCACATCCTTATCAAGGTTGGTCCCCAGGCGGATGAGCCCCAGAAGGCTGCAGCGCGAAAAAAGATTGAAGAGATTCAGCAGAAGGTCAAAAAAGGTGATGACTTCGCGGCCCTTGCCAAAGAATTTTCCGAAGGTCCCAGTAGCGCCAAAGGTGGGGATTTAGGCTACTTTAGAAAGGGACAAATGATGAAACCTTTTGAAGAAGCGGCTTTTGCTTTAAAACCAGGTGAGGTGAGTGACATCGTGGAGACCAGTTTCGGGTATCACCTGATCAAACTCGTCGCCAAAAAACCCGAGAGCACGATCCCGTATGAGGACATCAAAGACAAAATTCAAGCATACCTGAAACAGAAGAATGTTGGGGAGCAAGTAGAACTATACGTTGCGGATTTGAGAGGAAAAGCAAAAGTAGAGCAATTTCTTAAGTAGGCGTGGCCCCTTCTAAGATTCTGTGTAGGTTACTCCAAATCTAATTTCCTGTTTATTAAAGTTAGAAGATTGTGGCCGACTTGCATTGCAGGATGCCTGTCAACCATCTGTTCCGCAATGGGCTTTGCTTCCCGGAACTTTCCCCTTTTTAAATAATACTCAGTGAGTGCATATAAATAATCCATATTATCCGGTTCAAGTGTAACTGCCTTGCTCAGCTCAGCCTCTGCTTCCGAATCCTTTTTTAAATGCTGAAGCAATAAACCAAGGTTATAATGAATCCTGGCTCGATCCGGCATACCCCTGGCTGCTCTTTTCAGATAGACAGCGGCTTTTTCATACTCCTTTTTTTCTGCCAGCAACAGTCCAAGCGAATATTCAATATCATGTAATTCCGGGTGCGAGGTGACAACATCTCGAAGTATGGACTCGGCCTCATTTTTTTGGCCTATTTGATTATAGAGCATAGCCAGATTAACCTTGGCCGGATAGAACTGATCATCAATGCGGATGGCGGCTCGATAATCTTGTATGGCCTTTTCCGGCTGATGCAGGCTGGCGTTTAGATTCCCCAGGTTGTATCTGGCGTAGGCAAAATCAGCAGCGTATTCCATGGCGGCCCGGTATTCACGCAAAGCGGCCTGAAAAACCCTGGTCTGTTCCTCGCTCAACTGCCCTTCAGCGATAGGGGCAAGGCTTCTGGCAGCTTCCATACGAATGGCTTTTACAGGATCGAAAAGCATGGGTACGATAAGGTTGATCTGCTTTCCGGGCTCCTCTAACCCCAGGGAATCGATCGCGGTCCGACGGATCAGGGCCTCTTCATCCATAAGGGCAAGCTCGAATGCCCGGGTAGTTTCCTCACCGGGATAGGAATTCAATAGCGATAACGCGGTGGCACGCACAACGACAGGGTATAGGAGATCACCGGCCAGCTTGATAAGATTGTTTTGAAATTCGGGTAATCTTTTTCGACCAGCTTCTATAATGCTTCCGTAATGGGGTCTGCGGCCCGGACCATACCATTTAGTGACATACTCGTCTGACCATTCATCGGTTTTATCCATGTGACAGCGGTTGCAGGCATTTGGGGCGCCGAGTTTAGAACTAAGATCGGGCCGTGGAATCCGGATGCTGTGATCCGGCCGGTAATCAATTCCCATGTAATAGCGTCCTGGCATGTGGCACTGGACACACTCGGCACCACTTCCAACGTCGAACAGCACCCTGCCATGGGCTGATTTGATGGGCTCCCCTTCTTCACCTTTCTTTTTATGAAAATGGTGATCTTTTGTATCATATATTTCCCCGCGATGGCACTGGAGACAAAGGGCATTGTCTTCCTGTATAAGTTTCAGACTGTGGACGTCATGGCAATCGCTGCACCGCACATCTCTGTCATACATCTTACTCTGTGTGAACGATCCGTAGACATAGTCTTCCTCCAGGATCTGCCCGTCGGGAAAATACATGCCTTCCTCTAACAGGCTGGGGAGCAGGCTATCCAGTAAATCAGGTTCCGAATGAGTGTAATCTCCCAAAGCAGCGCGGCGTGAGTGACATGGAGCACAAAGCTCTACCAGGTCACGGGAGCTGATCCCGCTGGTTTTAACCTCAAGCTCATAGTTGTGAACCGTCTGGGGTCGAGCCATGTCCGGCATTTCGGCCCATGCCACATGACGGGATCCCGGTCCGTGGCACGCCTCACAACCCACATCGATATCCGACCAGGTGGTTTGGTAAGAATCGCTTTTATAGTTGTAATTTTTTTTCAGGTTCGTGGAATGGCACTCGGCACACATGCCGTTCCAGTTCTGACCGGCATTGGTCCAATACAGCCAATCCCCGGGATCAATGGATTCATCCGGATAGAGGTGATACCATTTTTTTTCTTTGGCATCCCAGGCGAGGGGCAGGCATTGCAGGCGTCCGCCGGGAAATGGGACCAGGTATTGTTGCAGAGGGTAAACACCGAAGGTGTATTTTATTTCGAATTCGCCCATTTTACCGTCCGGCCCCCGGGTATGGACGAAAAACCGGTTGTCCTTGCGGAAAAAACGGGACGTCACGCCAAAATATTCAAAAACGGCACTATCAAAGTTACCAAGAACAGTTGTTTCATTGGCCACGTCCATTGCCAGATCGTGGTGGGAATTGCGCCATCCGTCGTATTCTTTTTTGTGGCAGTCCATACACTTTTTACTGCCGACAAACGCGGAAACCGGATACGTCTCCAGACTATCCGGCAAGGGGCGGAGGTATGTTGTCTTTAAAGTGTACAGCGGCATCGCGAGAATAATAACGATTGTTGCGATAATTCCGGCTATTTTCCAGTTAGTCATTGTTTTTATTTTGACAGGATAACCCCGCGTGCCGCGGGGCCCCGACAGCGGGATCTACGCTCCGCTTCGACAGGCATGGATTAACGACAT
>JAUWMY010000507.1 GCA_030612945.1 Desulfobacteraceae bacterium | reverse complement strand
CAGGACCTTTTCGGCAACACTTCCGAAAAAGACATGTTCTATTCCTGTTCTGCCGTGCGTGCCCACGACAATAATATCCACCTTCTCATCCTTTGCAAACTTGAGTATTTCCTCATCCTCCCTGCCGGATTTGGTAACTATTTCATATTTGATCCCGTTCTCTATCTTACTCACATAACGTTCCTGGTAGTTATTATCGAGATCTTCTTCAATGTTCTTTTGTATCCTTTCTAAGGTCTCACTATCTATCATGGTATCCACATATGTCTGCTGGGGATTATGAGGTATCACATGTAAAATATAAAGAAGCCCCTCATCTCTCTTGGCAATGCCATAGGCAAATTCAAAGGCATAATCTGAGTTTTCAGAAAAATCCGTGCAGAAAAGCACTTTTTTGTATTTCGGATATTTAATCATTTTTTCGCCTCCTTTCAGCCAACAATCCAACTCCCTGATGGCCTTTCATAGTCTTGATATACTTCCTGCTTCTTCTCAACGTGGTCCACCAGGTAGAGCATGTTTGACTTTTCCTTAAGCTCCTCTTTCAGTTGTTCGAGTCTTCCCCGATCACAATTACATGCCCTTATGTAGACATGCCGGTAGTCGGATTTTTTATCAGAGCTGCTCAAAATACTCACCACGCTGCAACCGTACTTCCGAATAATGTCGGCAACCTCTTTAATGGAGCCAGGCCGGTTTTCCAGTTGAAAACCCAACTGGATACCCTTTTCGCGCACACCGGTTAGAGATACCAACACCCGGAAAATGTCGGTCTGTGTGATGATCCCCACTACCTGCCCTTTATCGTCCACCACGGGTGCCCCGGTTAACTTATTTTCCAAAAGAATCGCCGCAGCTTCATCGATGGTATAATCAAGCGGGATGGTAATGGGATTCTTTGTCATGATTTCTTTAACCTTTATTTCAGAAATCAAATATAAAAGTTCATGAATTTCCAATGTGGTCGCATCGGAGGCAGAGGCCCTTTTGAGGTCCCTATCCGTTATAACCCCCACAAGCTTCCCCTTTTCCATGACCGGCAGACCTCTAATATTATGTTCCTTTAAAAGCCTGGTCGCATATTGCATTGAATCATCTACATCCACAGTGACCACGTCTTTACTCATCCAGTTTTCTACTAACATTTTTTGTCTCCGTTCAAAGTCGTTCTCTAATTATGATTATTAATTCCAAAACATCTTGCCCTATGTTAATAATAACTCCTCGAAATCCCTTTTGTAAAGTATTAATAGCATCAAGTATGCCATCAATCGCTGCGGGGGTAACCACAAAAAAATCACATAGTTATCATGACCTACCTCTTTGGATTATTTTATTGGACATAAAAATTTAGAAAAATTGCGAAGTCTTTTTTCTCAAAATTTCGAAGTGAAAAGGATCGACACAAATGACAATGGGGGATAAGGATAGTAGGACGATTGGGAAATATGGGTAGTAGGAAAGGCGACGGGATGGAATTCCCGTAAGCGTTCAATTATTTTTTGTGAAGCTTTTCTGGAGGGATGAAAGTAATGCCCATCTTCTGGAAAGTGGCAGGGTTTTTCTGAGAAGGTGGAGTTTCTCGCGGGCTGCCCTCTCGCCCTCCCGGACCAGGTCCCTTGCAAGGGCGAATTCTGTCCAGTGAAGACTCCCCACTTGAGGATGAATCACGAAATTTGCCTTATCAAGCATATAGGTTTCAAAATGAAAGCCCATTATGTCAGCGGCCCTGAAGCAAATATCCGCGGCTGAACCAAATTCATCATCGGAGTGGATATCACCTCTTACGCTTACAGCCACAACAAAATCTGCCCCCTCCTCTCTTGCCACCATGGTGGGAACCACGTTTATCGAGCCGCCATCAGATAGGAGCATTCCATTTACTTCAACAGGTGGCACTGCTCCAGGCACTGCGCAACTGGCCATCACGGCCCTGCGCAAGGGTCCTTCGGACATGACAACGGATTGACCGCTCACAAGATCTGTTGCCACGGCCCTATATGGAATTTGTGTATCCTGAATCTGAATATCAGGGACAAAAAAATCGATCATTGCTTGAAATTCTTCACTTCCAAGCAGCCCCAATCTAAACAAGGATTGAGCTAATAAAACGCGGTTCCTAAAAAAAGCATAGACTCTTTCAGTGAAGTTTGACTGCTTACTATCCCGAATTTCCTTAACAGACTTCAAAGCCGATTCCTGAAAGGTTGGGCTGTTTAAAAATTCTTCTAATCTTTTTTCCATTTCTTGTGTGTTTTGCCCTATCGCATACGCTGCGCCCACCAGGGCACCGATACTGGTGCCTACGATTAGATCAACCGGAATTGATTCCTCCTCGAATACTCTCAGGACCCCAACATGGGCTATCCCCCGTGCACCGCCGCCCCCGAGGGCCAAACCAAGACGCTTTCGTTTCCACATCATGACTTAGAATTTCCCTTAAATCTTTTATTAATTAATCCCTTAAACCACCCCGCAGTAGCGGGATGGTCCCAGCCCTGCTATACGTGTTAGACAG
>JAUWMY010000285.1 GCA_030612945.1 Desulfobacteraceae bacterium | reverse complement strand
AAGTAAAGATACTGCGCTATTATCAGCTACAGATGTAAAGGAATTTCTAACCTTTTTAGCCGTAAAGCAGAAAATGTCGGCATCATCCCAAAACCAGGCCTTTAATGCACTGCTATTTTTTTTCAGGCATGTCCTTAACCGGGAATTCGGGAAAATTGACGGCGTGGTACGAGCCAAACGCAGACCCTATATCCCGGTCGTTCTCTCACGTGAAGAGATCGATGCGATTGTGGCAAACCTGAAATATCCTTATGATCTGGTGGTTAAACTGTTGTATGGCTGCGGACTTCGTTTGTTCGAGTGCCTCAACCTGCGCATCAATGGTTTTAATTTTGATTTCGAAATACTGACGGTGCATGATGGTAAAGGAAAAAAAGACCGCACCGTACCATTACCGCAAATCATTACGCCGGATCTCAAAGCGCATTTAGAAAAGGTCAAGGCGCAGCATGATGAAGATCTTGATGAAGGGTATGCCGGCGCATTCATGTTCGATTCGATTGAAAAAAAGTATAAAAACTCTGCCAAGGAATTTGTCTGGCAGTGGTTTTTCCCCGCCAAGATCTTGACCTTTGTACCAGAAACCAATGAATACCGGCGCTACCATCTTCATGAACGCCATGTTCAAAAGGCCATCAAACGAGCTGTCAACAAGGCCAAAATCTGCAAACGGGCCACGGCCCATACCTTTCGGCACAGCTTTGCAAGCCATCTCTTGCAAGCCAATTACGATATCCGGACAATTCAGGAACTTTTGGGGCACAGCGATGTACGAACAACAATGATATATACCCACACGATAAAGAGCCAGACTAAAAAAGAAGCAATGAGCCCGCTTGATTTCGAGCCGCAAGATTCCTGACTCGGTGAGGTGATAAGAAGTCCCTTTTTTGGAGCCAAAATATAGGCAATTTGTATGATAGATCATTGAATCGTGTTTGCCTTAAAGGCATGGGTTGCCGAATAAAATCTATTCCACAAAAAATCTTTACCTACTCAAAGATTTCATGCTTTGCGGTTAGATTTTTAAAGCTCTTTGTAGGATGGGTTGAGCGGCAAAAGGATGGTGGGGTGCTCCGCCTGAGGCGGATCAACCCACCCTACGATTTGATAAATTTTAGCGAGTTACACCTAACCGCGACAGATCGAAAGATTTCGAATGTCACACGCATTCCGTGATTATCTGCTTACCCCGGAGTGCTGAACATCCTGGGGATTCAAGCCAAACAACCGCCTTGAGAAAGACTTAATATCCACCACAATCAGGTAGAGTGCCGGCACTAAAAGGAGAGTCAACACGGTAGCCACCAGCAACCCAAAGGAAATGCTTACAGCCATGGGAATAAGGAACTGTGCCTGAAAGCTCCTTTCCATTAAGAGGGGTAGAAGGCCGGCAATGGTGGTCAGGGAAGTCAGGATGACAGGGCGGAATCTTGCCTTGCCCGATTCTACCACAGCCTGCCTCGTGGGCGTTCCTTTCCGTATTGCCCGATTGACAAAATCCAGCAGGATGATGGAGTCATTGACCACAATGCCCGAAAGGGCCACCACACCCAAAAGGCTCAAAAGCGTAATGGGCAAGCCCATTATCAAGTGTCCCAGGACGGCACCCACCATGCCGAAAGGCAGGGCCACCATGACGATGACGGGTTGAACATAGGAACGGAACTGAGTCGCCAGCAGGACATAGATCACCAGGATTGCAATGATATATCCCCGAAACAAGCTACCTACAGACTCGTTGGATCGCTGTCTCTGCCCTTCAAAAGAATACCTTACCCCGGGATAACGGCTCATCAGACCAGGAAGAAAACTGCTGCTCAGGTCCGTGAGAATACGCTCCGCATTGGCAACGCCCTCATCCAGATCCGATATGACGGTAATCTGGCGCTGCCGGTTGATCCTGTTTATTACAGAGTAACCGCGCCCATAGGTTACCTCTGCCACTTCTCCAAACGGCACCTCATGCCCCACAGGATCGCGGATCCGCATTTCTTCAATGGTTCCCAAGGTGCGTCGTTCCTGTTCAGAGTAACGAACCATAACCTTGACATCATCTCGTCCCCGCTGGAGGCGGACTGCTTCCTCTCCATAGAAGGCCTGTCTTACTTGCCTTGCCAGGCCAGCCAGGGTGATCCCCAGTGGCCGGGCAGAATCCCTGGCCTTCATTTTAATTTCTAATTTGCCGGGCTTGAAATTGTCTGTAATGTCAAATGTACCCTGATATCGGGCTATCCCGGATTTGAGTTCATTGGCCGCCTTTTTCAGTTCCACATAATCACGGCCTATCAGTTGAATTTCAATGGGATTTCCTCCCGGACCGCCAGTAAGGGTCGAAAAGGCAAGCCTCTCTGTACCAGGGATTTCACCCACCAGTTCTCTCCAGCGATTGACCACCTCGGTCACCGTAACGGAGCGCTCCTCGGCAGGGAGGAGTTCCAGAAAAACCTGCCCCGCGTGCCCCCCTGTTTCAGTGCCTCCAAAGCCGGGACTGGAAATAATCCCCGTAAGGCTAAAAAAGTGAAGGACAATATCTTTGCCATCCGTTTTTTCCCCGGAAAACTCCTGGTTCAGTTGTGGCACCACGCCTTCGATTCTCTTGATTGTTGCATCCGTTAAACTGGCCGGTGTGCCCAGGGGATAACTCATTTGCACCTGAATGTAATTACTGGCAGGCTTGGGAAACACAACGTAAGGCACATGTCTGCCCCTGACCAACCCAAAGATGATAATCAGAACACCCAGAGCCACAACAAAACTGAAATAGCGGTTTTTTATGACGCGAGTGAGTGTGGGAGCGTATATGTGCTTTATGGTGTACTGAAGTCCGTTCTGGATCCGATCCAGAAACCGTGTGTGCCATCTTTTCTTTTTTACGGTCTTACGAGAGTCACGTTCCAGGGTCCCGGCAAGGTGTGCAGGAAGGATGACAAAGGCCTCCCAAAGGGAAACCGCGAGGATAGTAATCACGGCTATTGGAAGAATTCTCATGAATTTTCCCATAATACCACTGACATAGAGCAGCGGCATGAATGCAACAATGGGCGTACTAACCGCCATGAGCACAGGTACCCCCACTTCCCCCATACCCTCGATGACGGCCCGGATTGGGGGTTTGCCTCTCTCATAATGGGCGTAAATGTTTTCCCCAATAATGATGGCATCGTCCACAAGGATACCGAGAGTCATGATAAACGCAAAGAGGGACATCATGTTGATGCTTTCACCCATCCAGTAGAGCACGTAAAAAGCGGCCATAAAAGAAATCGGGATTCCGAGTGCCACCCAGAAGGCCAGGCCAATACGTAGAAACAGGGCAAGGCAGATAAAGACCAGGATGATTCCCTGTATCCCGTTTCTCACCAGGAGATCAATCCGGTCTTGAACAATGAGAGATAAGTCACCCCAGGGTGCTATACTGATCCCAGGGGGAAGTTTATGTGCATTTTCCTGGATGTAGCTGTGAACCACCCGGGCGATGTTGATAAGGTCTTCGTCTCGCGTTTTTCTAACCTGGACCAGGGCGGAAGGTTGGCCATTGAACCGGCCCTTTTGTTCTGTATCCTGAAATCCGTCTATGACATCAGCCAGATCACCTAAACGGATAATTGTGCCATCGGCAAGCGTGATCAAGGGGATTTCTTCGAAATCCTTTCCCGTATATCGCTGCCCTTTCGCTCGAATCAGCACCTCGCCCCCGGCAGACTTAATAACCCCGCCTGGAAGATCGAGACTTCCGGTTCTCACAGCGGCTGCAATCTGATCAAAGGTCAGCCTGTAGCGTCTTAGATTCTCTTCGGAAATTTCAACCGAGATCTCGTATTCCCGGACCCCGGCAAGGTTCACCTGTGAGATGTTATCGAAGGTCAAAAGATCCTCCCGGACCTTCTCTGCCACCTTGCGAAGGGCCAATTCGGATACATTTCCGTAGATGGCGATGTTGATGGCCTCTTCCTTGAATGTGACCTCCCTAATCAGGGGTGTCTCCGTCTCCTCGGGGAAAGTGTCTATGGTATCGACCTGGGTCTTAATATCATCGACGACCTTCTGGACGTCGCCCACATCCTCTTTCATTTCCAGAAGAATAGTGCCAACCCCTTCCTGTGCCTTGGAAATAATTTTTTTAATTCCCTCGACAGACTGTATCTTTTCTTCGATCTTGACGATGATTCCTTCTTCAATCTCCTCTGGGCTGGCACCCGGATAAGCCACCTGGATATAGATCCTATCCAGGGAGAATTGGGGAAATACCTCCCGCGTCATGCGTGTCAGCGCCAAAAGGCCCATGATGATCACTAAGACCATCAGCAGATTGACCGTGACCCTGTGTTCAACAGACCATCGGGCAAACGATTTCATCCTGATGCTCCCGTCTGGTCAGATTTCGGTTTTATGCGCACCTTCATTCCCTCTGTAGCGACACCAGGAAAACGTGTAATGATTTAGTATCGTTCAAAAGTGTGTACCTGGGGAATAATTCATAATTTTATCGTGAGTTTTTTACTCTAAATAAATCGGCTGAAAGAAAGTATATATGCCATGAAAAATTATCAAAGACTCAATCTTATTGAGAGCCTAACATCCCG
>JAUWMY010000452.1 GCA_030612945.1 Desulfobacteraceae bacterium | reverse complement strand
ATGTCTCATCTGATGTTGATAAGCAGACATATCATTCGTATCGAACCATTCGCCAGCCTCTTCGTAAGTTTCAAAATGCAGTTTTTTGTTTTTTCCCATATTTTTTCGTTATATCCCAACCATTCCAGCATCCCCTCAGAGTGCCAGGTTTGCAGGGTCATTCCAGCGGGGAAGCATTGCTGACAACAGTCACAGACGTCCAAGCTCCCCCAACGTAGTCAGGTCTTCCTCGTAATCTTCCACATCGTAATGCACAAATATCTCCCGACTCCCCAGGAGCTGCTGAAACGCCCATACGGTCATGCCGGCCATCTCTCGGGCCTTGCCAAAGGATAGTTTGCCTTGCTGGAACAAATGGACGGCCAACTCGCGCTTCAGTTCCTGAGGCGTCATACGAGTGGCGCGGATGACCTCACAAGGTATTTCTATAGAAATCATGACAGACATGTTCTCAATCTCCCTCCTCACATGTCATAATTATTATACATCAACTTCCACCGTTGGTTCAACTCATCAAATACAGAGAACGTCCGGGTGGAGCCAACCGCTCACCTTCCAGTAGCAACCTGCCTTTTTCACCACTATAGAATCGCGAAGCGATTGTATAACTTGAGCAGGATTTCCCCGGGAACGTAGCCTTCGCGCTTCAATCCAGAGGGTTGAAGAATACGCATTTGATGTATCTTTAGTATGCGGGTTCATGGTTTTTCTGCCAGGATGAAGGCAGGGTGGTAAAACCATGGTGGCAGAAAGTAGCTACATCCCTACCCCAAGTGGTTGAGAATGCCCCAAAACATGAAGGAATGAAAATAAAAAACTATCCTGAATATCCTGTTGATCTTGTCTAATTTATAGGCTTTCTGTCTTTGTTATACACCTCCAGAATTTTTTTGATAACAATCTTTTCATCAAATTCACGTTCGACTTTTTTGCGCCCTGCCTTTCCCATGCGTTTTCTCATTTCGGGATCATTTATCATTCGCTCCATTGCCCCAGCCAGTGCCGGAGCATCTTTAACCGGAACCAAAACCCCATTAATCTCATGATCAACAACCTCCCTGCAGCCGACAGCATCGGTAGTAATAATGGGTTTGGCCATGGCTGCTGCTTCCAATAAAGCGCGTGGTATACCCTCACGATAAGATGGCAGAACGACTACATCTGATTTTGCCATTATAGGACGGACGTCTGAAACTTCTCCAGGCCAGGATACAAGTCCCTGATCGTTCCAATCTTTAAGGTCTTTTTCCGGTACGACATTCGGGTTTCGAATATCCCGCTGACCTAACAACTGAAATCGAGATTTCGGATAATGTTCTTTTACCAGGCGGGCAGCTTCGACAAATTCATATATGCCTTTGTCTTTTAGTAGACGAGATACCATTAAAAACGTGGGTTGGCTTTTTTCCAGTGGATTCGGGCCGGACACTGGTGAAAAATGCTCACAGTCAACACCTGAACCAGGTAACAGGGCTGTCCCGGATTTTTTAACCAGGCCGCGGGAAAGAAAAAAATCAAGATCATCTTGATTTTGAAAAAATGTAAAATCTGCACACTTTAAAGATATACGATATAGCCCCACTACCAGTCGACGCAGCCAGGTTATTTTTTTATCCGTGAAAACATAACCAAGACCTGTAACCGTATTTACAATTTTTGGAATCTTTGCCATGCGGGCGGCAATACTGCCGTAAATCACAGGTTTAATCGTGAAATGATGTACGATGTCAGGCTGCTGTACTTTGTAGCACCGGTATAAAGCCCAAAATAATTTTATATCCGCCCGTGGGTTTATCCCCTTTTTATCGACCGGAAGAGCATTGAATTTCACACCCAGGGCTTCGATTTTCGGTTCGAATCCATCTCCGGCGGCTCCGCCGACAATATCTGGGTTGCCATTTTTCACTAATTCTCGCAGCAATCCTGCACGAAAATTAAATAGCGTCCAGGCACAGCGGGAAACAAGAAAAATCTTCTTACTCATCCTTTAA
The DNA here is from genome assembly GCA_030612945.1 of Desulfobacteraceae bacterium. Lineage (GTDB taxonomy): Bacteria > Desulfobacterota > DSM-4660 > Desulfatiglandales > Desulfatiglandaceae > 4484-190-2. The sequence goes on along the minus strand of JAUWMY010000452.1, from coordinate 1,162 downwards.
GCCATCTTTCCCGCCACATTTCCCACATTAAAAGAGACCACAGGCGATACTGGTGGTTGGCGTGGCCGGAGAGGTGCTCATTTATTTTCTTCTCGATCAGGGTGTGATCAAATAAACCCTCCTTTCTTATACGCTCAGCGGAAAGATAATCCAACAGCATATTCTTCAACTCGCCACGAAACCATCGATCAATGGGCACTCCGAAACCCATTTTGGGTCTTTCGAACAGGCCGGTTGGCACATATCGAGCCAGAAGCTTTTTCAATAAGTACTTGCTGTTGCCGTTTCTGTATTTGAGGCTGTCCGGTAATTTCGAAGTATATTCCACAACCCGATGATCCAACAGCGGTACACGAATTTCCAGGCTGTTTGCCATACTTGCCCGATCTACCTTTGTCAGCATGGCATCGGGGAGGTATGTCCTCTGATCAACCCGCATCAAACGGGAAAGAAGGGGCCAACCTTCAGTCTCCCTAAAGGTCTCTTCATATTGACTCTCAGGAAGCCTGTTCCCCATCATACGGTACAACTCGTCCTCGGACCAGAGACAGATGGTCATCCTGTATAAGTCTGAAATCTGGGTGTATTGCATTTGATTCACCAGTTTTTGCCATTTGTCCGGAAAATTGGCAATCTGGAGGCGGGTGGGGAGAATCCCCCGCCATGGGAGGTAGCATCTTTCAATCCAACTAGATGGTATTGCCCTTAAAAGCCGAGCCAGGACTCTCCTAATCGATCGAGGCAGGTGTTGAAAGGCTTTGGCCACCGCCTGTGTGCCCCAGTAACGGACATATCCAGAGAACTGTTCGTCCCCGCCGTCTCCGGACAAGGCGACTGTTAACTGAGAGCGCGCAAGACGACAGACCAAATAGGTGGGTATTGCTGATGAATCCGCAAAAGGTTCATCGTAAAGCTCGGGAAGTTTGGGAATTAGCTCAAAAGCGTCTCTCGAGCTGACATAGAGTTCTGTGTGGTCTGTTCCCAAATGCTTGGCTATTCTGGAAGCCCAGGGAGCCTCATTGTACTCCCGTTCTCTGAAGCCGATACTGAATGTTCGTGCAGGCGTGTTGCTGACCTTTTGCATAAGCGCAACTACTACAGAAGAGTCAATGCCGCCACTCAGTAAGGCGCCAAGGGGGACGTCACTAATAAGCCGGTCGGA
>JAUWMY010000153.1 GCA_030612945.1 Desulfobacteraceae bacterium | reverse complement strand
CGATACATAGGCCTTGCCTCACGTAAAACCTGCGCTGGTGGTATTGAGGCAATGTGGGTTTTCTCCTCAACCCCCTTTTTCTCGAAAATTTCCTCAGTAAAGTCCTCCCGGGGTTCAAAAAGCTCTTCTATGATCTCGGGTTGTTCTGGTTCTGTAAAGGGTTCTGGTTTTGAAGGGGGAGGTGCGCTATAAGTCACCCGGGGGACATTTTCTTTCTTAAATTGAGTGAATGCCTTTGCCGGTTTTTGAGGCGCTAAGACCTTTTTGGGTTTCGGGATTCTTTTTTGGGGTTGTGGGCTTTTTCTGGGGGGCTTTTGCCTGGGAATATGCTTTCGTTCCTTTTTTTTAACAACAGGGGCAGTCTCTTTTGGATAAATTTTTTGCCTCTCTAAGGCAGGTTTCACTTGCGGCCTTTCCGGTTCATAGTAGGAAAGAGTCAGGGTCACAACGCGAGGTCTGGGTTTGTGGAGGACTTTTTTCTTGATCCAGCCAGGCTCTGCTCCCAGAAGAATTCCATGTATTGTAAGGGCCAGTCCCGCAGCGAGTAAAAGCCGTTTCATGGCTGCTGATCTACCTCTGCCTGGAGGGAAATCCTGTGAAGTCCTGCCTTCCTGATCTCATCCAGGACACGAAATAGCCTCTGGTATGGAAGGTTGCGATCGCCAAAAAGTAAAACGCCGGATTCTTTGCCAGATTGAGCCCTTCTTTTCAAGGTCTCTGATAGAGAATCCAGGGGGACTTCTTCTTTATCCACGTAAATAGTACCATCCGACTTTACAGACACTGACAGCACCAGATGTTTGTCGATTTTGGCAGTAGTGGAGGTGGGGAGCTCAACAGGTAAACCGCGGTGCACGGCCATGGAAAGCATGGCATAGATAAAAAACACGAGGAGGAGGAAAACAATATCAATAAGGGGTAGCATTTCAATGCGCGGTTTTCGTGCTGTTTGTGTATTTATTTTCATGCCTTGCCCCTGTTTTCCCCCTCTGGTTCACGGGCCAGCTTCTCATAAACGATCTCCAGGCTTGTGGCGTATTTCTCGATGGTCAGCGCAGCGTTTTCCACACGGGAGTTGAAATAGTTATAGGGAAAGACCGAAAGGATCGCTATCCCAAGGCCTGCTGCCGTGGTGATCAATGCCTGAGCGATTCCGGCTGTTACGGCCTGGGGGTGCGCGATCCCGCTGCTTCCCAATAGCTCAAAGGAACTAATGATGCCAAGCACTGTTCCGAATATCCCCAGAAGGGGAGCTACGGTAATCATGGTATCCAGGATGTTCATATAACGGCGCATTCGCTTGATCTCTTCAGCAGCAGCGGATTCCATTGCCTTAATCATGGAAAATTCTCTGTGAAGGATGCCGCTTACGAGAATCCTGATTACAAAATCCTTTGACCCTTCCACCTCTCCCTTGACCGCCGTCCAATTGCCCTTCTGGCATAACTCAAGGACCCGATCTATGAGTGTCTGATTCCCTCGTACGCCCTCTCTGATCCAGAACATTGTGCGTTCTATGATCACGGTTAGGGCAATCAGTGAACAGGCCAAAAGGGGGTACATCACCGGGCCGCCTTTTATGAAAATATGTATCATGGTGTTTTCCTTTATTATACTAAGCTTACCCTTGGGCTTCCCGCAGCCGGGTTTTTGTCGATAATCACCGGACATTCATACACGGCTTTAATATTGGAAGCCGTAATGACTTCTTCCGGCACACCTGTTGAATAGACGCGTCCATCCTTCAACATGACCATTCGGTCACAGTACTGGGACGCTAGATCGATATCATGGGAAACCACCACTACGCTCAGGCCCCTCTCATGTGTTAGGGAAGAAATCAAGTCGAAGATTTCCTTTTTAAACCTTAGATCGAGGAAGGATGTGGGTTCGTCTAACAGGATAACCGTTGGCTCCTGGGCAAGAGCCCTGGCTATGAGTACCCGCTGTTTTTCCCCACCGGAAAGCTCATGGATGGATCGCTCCGCCAGATCAAGACATTGGGTGGCCTGTAAAGCCCTGGAGGCCGCCTCCATATCGCGCGCGCCCTCAAACTGAAAGCGCCCCAGACGCGGAAAGCGCCCCATGAGAACTACCTCAAGGGCAGAAAAGGAGAAATAAAAATGGGTTTCCTGGGCCACCATGGCCACCTCTTTTGCCACATCAGATCTGGTGTATCCGGATACAGGTCGATCTTTGAGCAGCACTTCCCCTTCTTGAGGGGTCAGTATTCCGTCCACCACCTTCAAAAGCGTGCTTTTGCCCGATCCGTTCGGCCCCAGCACGGCCAAAAGCTCACCCGGTTTGACATCAAGATCCAGATCCCGGATAGCCCAGAAGCCGTCATATCTAAATCCAACCTTCTTTAAACTCAAGACCGGGTCCATCTACTTCCTCTTGTTTTAAGCAGGTAAATGAAAAAGGGTGCCCCGATAAATGCGGTGATTACGCCCACAGGTAACTCACTTGGCGAAATAATTGTTCTGGCGACCGTATCCGCTGCAACCAGGAAAACTGCCCCGCCCAGAGCTGAAACGGGCATCAGAAGGCGATGATCAGAACCAAGGACCATCCTCCCCAGATGGGGGACGATAAGGCCCACAAATCCTATTAGGCCGGAAAAAGATACCACCAGACCGATAACCAGGGAGACAACGAGAAAACAAATCATCTTTGTCCTTTTTATGTCAACGCCCAATTGGAGTGCAGTTTCCTCCCCGGCTGTGATTAAATTCAGGTGTCTTGAGAGGCCGTAAAGTATGATAAAAGCCATAACAACAACCGGAGCAATTATTGCAAACTGGACGTAGGCGCTTTGAGAAAGATCACCATAAAGCCAGAAAAGCATCGTGTGAAGACGATCGTCGACCGCAGTGGAAATAAAAAACATGATGATGGCCGTGAAGAACGCATTGATAATTACGCCTGCAAGCAGGATAGTTGAGGATTCCATGCCCATTTTCCTCTGCCCCATGACCAGCAAGAGATAAATGGTCAACATGGCTCCGGCAAAGGACAGGAGGGGTATCCCCAGGTTAAAGCTGAATCCAAGCATGATGCCGAGCACCGCCCCGAAGGCCCCACCGCTGGAAACGCCCAGGATATAAGGGTCGGCCAGCGGATTCCGTAAAATGGCCTGAAACACCAGACCCCCGAGGGAGAGCGAAAACCCGGCGAGTCCTGCGGAGATAATCCTGGGAAGCCTGATATTGAGGACTATGAGCTTTGTCATCTCCTTAACCTCAGCGCCTCCAGTCAAAATACCCCACAATTGAACAATGGTCACATCAGCGGTTCCCAGCAACATGGAGAGAAGTATGGTAAAGATCAGAAAAAGGAACAGGGCCAGGGATATGCGGATTACCCGCATGGGACTCAAGGGTCTCTTTATGGTTTGCTGAATCATCTGCCCCATTCTACCTCGGGATGGATAAGCCTGGCCATAGTCTCCAAGCCCTTCACGATTCGAGGTGAAGGTCGGTCCAGGAGGTCGGAATTAATTAAATGAACCCTCCGTTTTTTCACGGCCGGTATGCTCGACCATTTCATCCAGCCCGTTCGTGCCCTTTCAAAGCTTCCCCCCCGTTCCATGGAGGATATTATGATCACATCGGGTCCCTTGCGTATAACTTCCTCTATGCTGATTCTTGGATAGGTGATCGGCTCGTCTCTGGCCATATTGTCTCCTCCCGCCAGCCGGATCACATCATTATGAAAGGTGTTTTTATTTACCGTCATGATAGGTTTAATATTTATCTGCAAAAACACAAGAGGCTTTTTCAGGGACATAGTCTTTGCCCAGATGCGATTTATCCGTGTGCCCAATCGGGTTGACAGCTCCTTTGCTTTTTTTCCAACGCCACAGAGTTCACCTATTGCATAAATGGTGCTGATCACGTCCTCTATATTTCGAGGGTTCACTATATAAACAGGTATACCCGCCTGTTCGAGAAGTCTGACTGTAGTGGGTTTGTTGCCATCCTTTGTCCCTATTGCCAGATCAGGATTGAGGCTGACGATTCTTTCCGCGTTCAGGTTGATGTAGCTTCCAACATTTGGTTTCCGAGCTGCTTCAGGTGGATAATAGCTAAACTGGGTCACTCCTGCAATACGGTCTTCCAGCCCCAGATAATAAAGGATCTCGGTCAGGCTCGGAGCCATAGAAACAATCCTTTTAGGCGGTGTCTTAAGGGTCACTGTCCTCCCGAGTGCATCTTTAAAGGTGGCGGCCGGGGATACAGTGATCCAGGACAGTACAATTACACCAGCCAGCATGAGAATTGAATGCCTCAGAGGTATCTTTTTAACCGGGTAGTGATATACTGTGTACGGCTTTAAATTGCGTTTTTTTATCAATTGGATCATCGGTTGTCCATAGCACGTTGTTTGTTATTAGAGTGATGGAGTACTGGAGTGGTGGGCCTAAAAGGACTTTTTGAAATTTCAAAACTATTGTTCCAATACTCCAACACTCCAGCCTTAAATATTTAGATCATATCCAAGAATTAGAAAGCTAAAATTATAACCGTTTAAAATATAACGGAATAAATTTCTCATTGCTCCCCAAAATAAAAAAACCCAGACCGGTTTTCTCGATCTGGGAAGTCCCTTTTTTATCCACAAGATCTATAGGGTACCCCGCTCCGCGAAGGTTTCTCCCTTGTTCAGGCAGGTCTTCTGACTCTCGGATCATCATATGTACCGCGCCTTCCCATCCCGCTTGCAGCAGGACAGTGGCACTTTGCGGTTTTCGTCCCCGATAACAGCGGCGGGCCCGTCCTCGATTTCAACGAGGTTCCCTATTAAGCTCGGCAATAGCACCTGAACTACAAAGAATTTATAATTAAAAACAAATAATAAGTCTATACAAATTTATGTACAACTAATATCTTGAGAACTATCATGTAAAATGGTAAATAAAAATTCAGTTTATTTTGTGTCTCTTATCCTGTCAGGGCGATAGAATGATTTAGCGAAGCCCATCGGATTAGGGCCACTTAATCAATCCTACGAGATGGTAAATTCCAATAAGTTACATATAATGTATCTTCTCAATAACTCGGGAGTTAAACTCCGAATAAGTAATTTAGGCGTAAGCCTTTTATTTTTTCCCTGAATATTGATGGATTCGTAAAAAGTCAAAATTTACAGGATTCTCCAATTCAATATTGTGATAACAAGCTTAGATAATTCGTAATTCCTGAATCCCTAAATTCCTAAATACATGTAAAAAGGACTTTTTACATGGGCATCAAGGTTAGCTGATGAAAACTGAAACAACCCTGAACCCTCGTATGTGACTCGGCAAGGCCAGCGTCACTTTTTTGATCAAACTGGCAACTTCGGCGGTCAGAGGCGGCGCTGAACTGTGAACCTGACAACCAGAGTAGTTACAGATAAATAACTGATCGTTTTGGAAAACATTTTGACATTGTGGTTTTGGATTTGATTTGACATTTGGATTTTGTCATTTGAACTTTATTCCATAGGGCATCACAAACCACTATCTAACACGGATAGCAAAACTGGGAATATCCCGCTACTGCGGGATGGTTTAAGGGATTAATAAATCGTATTAACCCATGCCTGTCGAAGCGAAGCGTAGATCCCGCTGTCGGGGCCCACGCATGGCGGGATTTATCCTGTCAAGAAATACTGCTAAACTATTTTTTTCTCTGCGGCCTCAGCGTCTCCGCGGTGAACCATTACGAATGGAGGAATAGGTGAAAAAGAAGGTCTTTTTTAGTTCTGTTTTTTTATTATTGGTCGTTGCAAATACTGCTGCCCTGGCAGCAGGAAGTACCTATCAAATCGGACCGGGAGATGTCCTTGAGATCTCTGTCTGGAAAGATGAGAGCCTTACTCGGGAATTAGTCGTGCCCCCTGATGGTATAATGTCATTCCCTCTTATAGGGGATTTGGACGTGAAATATATGACTGTCACTGATGTGAGAAAGGCTATTACAAAAAAGCTCTCAGAGTATGTGCCTGACGCTACGGTTTCGGTTATTCTTTTAAATCTAAACAGCTTAAAGGCGTATGTTATTGGTAAGGTCCACAAACCAGGTCAATTTGCAATTACAATGGAGACGAGCGTAATGCAGATTCTTTCCATGGCCGGCGGTATCAATCCATTTGCCGCTGGAAACAAGATCCTGATACTGCGGCAAATAAATAACAAAACAGTTAAAATACCTTTTAATCATAATCAGGTAATGAAGGGAGAAAATCTTCAGCAAAACATTCTTATCCAGCGGGGAGATGTAGTTGTGGTCCCTTGAGTAGGTATTTGGTATCCGGTATCCGGTATTCGGTACTGGTCTAATGGAAATGTGTGAAAAGAAAAAACCTCTGCGATCTCTGCGTGCTCTGCGGTAAATAAAACCTCAATTGAGACAAACTCAATTAAGGTGGTACTTGGTATTCGGTACTGGGTACTGGTGTAATGGAAATAGG
>JAUWMY010000341.1 GCA_030612945.1 Desulfobacteraceae bacterium | reverse complement strand
AAAGAAATACGCGGCAATCCTCTTCTCGACCGATTCTTCCCCCAGGGAATCAATGCACCTCTTCAAGGTCAAACCTATCTTCAATGTTTGGTCATCTTTAGATCGAATCTGGCCAAAAATGCGTATTCCTTCTTCCAGTTCCACATATCCCACGGTATAGGGAGGTTTAAAATTTTTGCTGGGGATGTGGACCGTTGTGTAAGAATAGAGGCTGCACTTCCGTCCCAAAGGTAATAGTGACAGGTCAGTTTTCATACATTCGGGACATCTATTTCGGGCAGGGAAGAATGCCTTCTCACAACTTGAACATCTGCATCCTTTGAGCACCAGATCTCCCTTGTCATCCATAAACAGACCCTTATCAAAAAGATCATCTCGTATTTCTTGTTTCATAATCCCTCCTGAACATGACTGTGGCAACACCCTTGCACTGAGACCTAATTGAGACCTATCTCTCTCGCAACGATCTCAATCAAAATATCGGAAGCACCATCTGCAATGGTATAGACCTGGGCGTCACGCAGATAACGCGAGATGGGAAATTCATTCATATACCCGTACCCGCCGAACATCTGTAAGGCCTTCGAAGTAACCTCCTTAACCATTTCACCACAATAGTATTTCACATAAGCACACTCCTTACGGTGAGGCAGCCCTTTGTCATGTCGCCAGGAGGCATGCCGAACCAGCAGCCGCCCCGTCTCAGTTTGCATTTTCATTTTTGCAAGCTCGTGTTTAATTACTTGGAATCCGGCAAGTGGCTGACCAAATGCCTCCCGCTCTTGCGTATATTTAAAACAGACCTCAAAGGCGGCCTGGGCCAGACCTACGGCAGAGGCAGCCATCAGTATCCGGCCGCAATTTATCAAGTCCAATGCACCGGCCAGACCTCTTGTGCCTAATTTGCTTTTTTTAGGGATACGAACATCTTCGTAAACCAGTTCCACGGTCTCAGAACTGCGCCACCCAAGCTTGTCAAGTTTCTTGGTCACATGGACACCTGGCATATCAAAGTCCACAAGAAACATCTCAATCCCTTTGTAACCCTTACTCTTGTCCGCATAGGCCACCACAATGTGCTTATCAGCAACAGCCCCGTTGGTAATAAATGTCTTGCTGCCATTAATCACATAGTAATCGCCGTCCTCTCTTGCAGTAGTCTGGATTCCTGCGGTATCAGACCCTGCGTTTGGTTCTGTTAATGCAAGGGCAATTAGCCTCTCTCCTGTAGTGAGTCCGGGCAAGCACTCCTCCTGCTGCTCTTCGGTCCCCAAATCGATTATCAATGGTCCTCCCATGCTGCCCGTCCACACGGTACCACCGAAACCGGCGTTTATGCGGGATATCTCTTCAATCAGGATACTGCATGTGATGGTATCGGCATCACTCCCACCATATTTTTCCGGGAGGTTTATGCCGAGATAACCATGCCTTCCACAAAACCTGTAAAAATCGGTGGGAAACTCATTTGCACTCTCCAGTTCATCTACAATGGGAAGTAATTCCTTTGCAAAAAATCTCCTGCACGCTGTCTGAAAAATCTTCTGCTCCTCGGATAATTCAAAATCCATAATGATCATCCCCCCCTTGTCAGATGCTGCCCTTGTGAACAGACTAATACCAATGTTTGGTGTAAATCCTAAAAGGTGCGGCTCTTTTTCTTGCCGCTCGTATAGTCATAAACCCCTTTACCTGTTTTCACTCCCAGTTGTCCCGCCATGACCAGCTTTTTCAGCAGTGGGCAGGGCCTGAATCTATCGCCCATCTCTCTGTGCAGGTACTCTGAAATATACAGCACTGTATCCAATCCGATAAAGTCAGCCAGTTCCATAGGCCCCATGGGATGCCGCAGGGAAAGCTTGGTGGCCGTATCGATATCTTCGGCCGTCGAAACTCCCTCCCAGACGACCCGGAACCCTTCGTTGATAAAAAGCATCAGCAATCTATTGCCTGCAAATCCTGGAAAATCCTTTGAGGTGTAACAGATCTTGCCAAAGCTCTCGGCCAAAGAGTAAATAGCATCCAGGGTCTCTTTGGAGGTTTCAAGGCCTTTGATTATCTCCACCCCAACCATGACGGGAACCGGGTTGGAAAAATGCATACCGATGACCTTATCCGGTCTTTTTGTTTTAGAAGCTATCTCAGTGATGCTTAACGATGAAGTATTTGTGGCAAAAATGACATCTTCGCCACATAATTCATCCATTTGCCCAAAGATTTTCTTTTTAAGATCCATGTTTTCCGGCACAGCCTCAATAACCACGTCCACATCGGCCAGCCCGGCCTCCATCTCTTTTGTTGTCTTGATTCTCTCTTTGGCCTCATCTACCTGGGCCTGGCTCATTTTCCCCTTTTCTTTTAACAGCGACAAGCTCTTGTAAATTGTCTTGAGTCCCGTTTACAAGGCTACATCATCAATATCAATCATTGAGACCAAAAAACCTGATTGGGCGGCTACCTGAGCAATACCATTGCCCATGGTACCGGCTCCGAGAACCCCGATTTTCCTGATATCCATAAAACAAACCTCCTCTTTTGCCTGAGTTTATCTCCCTTTAAAGGACGGTTTTCTTTTTTGAAGAAAGGCGCTCATCCCCTCCTTCTGGTCTTCCGTATCGAAGGTCAAACCGCCGAGCAGGGCCTCAACGAACCTTGAAGAAACACCGTCCATACCAGTTGATACCCTCAGGGCCTTTTTAGCAATACCGATGGCCATGGTCGCCTTGCTTGCCAGTTCATCGGCTAAGGCCCTTACTCCCTCTTCAAATTTGCTCGCGGGCGTTACAAAGTGAACCAGGCCGATTTCAAAGGCCTCTTGCGCAGATAACTGTTTTCCTATAAAGATCAGTTCCTTTGCCTTAGCTATCCCAACAATTGAAGGTAATCGCGATATGCCGCCCGCAGCAGGAAAGCTCCCTATATTGACCTCTGGGAAACCGAAACGTGCATCTGACGAGGCCAGTCTCAGATCGCATGCCATGGCAAGCTCGCAACCGCCCCCCAGGGCCAATCCATTGATCGCCGCGATAACAGGTTTTGAAAGGGACTCTATTTTCTGGAAAAAGGAGCCTATCCTTTCCAGAAACTGATATCCCTCAAGGACATTTGTCACTTTTGCCACATCCTTCAAGTCAACACCGGCACAAAAGATTTTTTTGGTCCCCCGGATTACAATTACCCTAATCCGTTCATCTCGCTCACTTTCCTCAATGCATTTCAAAAATTCCTCCACCATGGAAGCACTCAACGAATTGAGCTCTTCTTTGCGATTTATGGTGATGTAGCCGGATTTTTCCTCAACGGAATAAATAAGATCTACTGCCATAGTAATCCATCTATCCTCAACGAAAGATTTCGGCCCGGGGGCAAGTCCTGGAGGCCATTCTAATCAGTAACAGCATCCCAAGCGGAGAAGCTGTCGAGCACTATAATGGGGCTTATGTCCTCGTCTTTTCGGCTTTCATCTGACCCGTTTTTTTCCAAACCGCTGACACCTTCTCTCCCACCACAACAAGTCCATCCTCATAACCGATCCGGAAAAAACCGACCATTCAGAATGTAAACAGAGTGCTAAATCCCCTCTCTTATTTTTGCCGCAGCTCTTTGCTGATGATAAGGGAAAACGCCTGTCATCCCTGTCGGATGATCTGACACATCCCACCCTTAACCTGGGGATGAGAGGAATAAGATGAGTCACCCCATCTTTCCCCTCATCCCCCGGCAGGGAGGGTATTAAAGGCGGGGGGATATCGGTTCACTCCCTGAATGACACACAAGAAATGGCTATTGTTTGCCGAGGATCAGGCCTGACTCCGGTGAGAAATAGGTCCAGCCTTTTTTCTTACAGAACTCCTTCAACCCTTTACATTTGGCTTCATACCCTTTTGGAAGAATGGTTGGGGAAGGTGAAAATTCGGTCACAGGTTCAAACAGTAT
>JAUWMY010000470.1 GCA_030612945.1 Desulfobacteraceae bacterium | reverse complement strand
CCCTTTCATGAACGATGAATTTTCGTCGTATGGCACGCCAAGGACAGTAACCATTCCAGGTTGGAGACGGTCGAATGATTCTATGTGATTCTTCATAGTTAAAGGTTTCTACCTGTGCGGTTAGATGTAACTCAGTGAAATTTATCAGGCCCCGGCCTCCGATTCAAAGGCCTCCCTGAGGGCCGTGATCCCATCCTCCACAGCCTCTTCATCTATAATCAGCGGTGGGCAGATTTTTATGGTGGCCCCTCCGGATCCCACCGGAGCAAACAACATCAATCCCCTTTTAACTGCCCTGTCTATAATCCTATGTGCCAGCTCGCCATCAGGTTCTATTGAACCCTTCTTTACAATATGTAATCCATACACCATTCCTCGACCATGGAGTGCTCCAATGATGTCCGGGTAATCGGCCTGTAATTTTTCCAGTGCGTCACCGAGGAGTTTGCCTATAGATGCAGCATTTTCGAGCACACCGCCATCCAGGAGCAAACTAATGCTTGCAAGAGTCGCGGCGCAGCAGACCGGATTGCCAGTATGAGTGCTGGTCATGGAACCGGGTTCATACATATCCATAATCTCAGGGCTTGCGATCACAGCAGATAGCGGCAAACAACTGCTGATTCCCTTTCCGCAGGCGATTATGTCCGGGTCAATCCCATAATGCTCAAATGCAAATAATTTGCCGGTTCGACCAAATGAGGACTGGACTTCATCAAAAATCAAAAGGGCACCATGGGCATCACACCACTTTCGCAGTTTATGAGCATATTCATCAGGAAGGAACCAGGCCCCGCTTCCCTGATAGGTTTCGCTAATCACGCCGGCAACATCGTCCGGGTTAACGCCTTTTTTTTTCAAGGTCCTTTCGAACAGGGAGAAGGACTTATCTTTAAGCCGAAAATCACCGGGGAAGGGCACCTGATGGATGTCAGGGTCAGGATTTACAATCCAGTCCTTTAGTTCCGGGAGTCCCCCAACCAACTGTGCGGCCAGTGTCCGTCCATGAAAAGCATTTTCGAAAGAAATAATAACATTTTTCTTCCTGCCGCCCTTTCTCAATCCGTGTGTCCGGGCTAATTTCACAGCGCATTCAACTGCCTCTCCCCCTGTGGTTAACAGGAATACCTTGTCCAGGCCAGGCGGAGAGATCTCTGCCAGCTTTTTGACTAACTCAGCCCGGACTTCACAGGGGAAAAGGTAGTTGTGAAGAAGAGGTCGCCTTATAAGCTCTATCATGGCATCCTGAACCTCTTGTCTGCCATGTCCGACATTGGCCACCAGTACACCTGAACTCATATCAAGCCATTTGTTACCATAAGGATCATATACATTGATCCCCTCGGCCCGATCCCAAACAACCAGAGGTTGACCGCCCATGGATAGCGGTTCATATCGTTGCAATTTTTCAATAATGGGCAGTGACTCAGGAACAGGAATGGGAGTCACTATTCTTCTGAATTTTGTTTCAACACTGTCAACAACTTGCGGTTCCATGCTGAATAGTATTTCTCCCAATCTAAATCTCCTCTCTCCATAACGGCATAACAGCACAACGCGGTCCACCCAGGACTTTTGATAACTCGTTTCCCTCTAACTCTATGACCTCAATACCATTCTCGCGTAACTCTTTATTAGTAGAAACATTCCTGCTCCAGGCAACTACTGTTCCGGGTTTGATAGTAAAAACATTACTGCCAACGCCCCACTGCTCTGCCTGGGATCTTATTGGATCATCTCCGCCAACTTTAATTATGCGTATTGATTTCAATTTAAGCACCTTCTTGAATGCTTCAAAAAGGTTACTCTCCTTACCGGTTTTAATCGTGCCCCCATCAGTTTTCCACAGATGAAAAACATTTAGAGAGTCTTCTATATCCGGATAAAAAAGAAAGGCATCGTAATCTACCATGGTAAAGAATGTATCAACATGAACGTAGAATCCAAGGTCTCCCTTTGTAAGCTTTTTATTGTCGAATTGAAGAGCAAGTACATCTGTAAGCTCTGACTGTTTCATCATATTTTGAGCGATCGTCAATATGGTTTGGGCATGCGTTCTCTCGTTCAGGCCAATGAGTAAGACATTTTTACTAAGGGGGAATACATTACCTCCCTCTAAAGGGGTGGTGTGTTCTTCCGAATTGCCATACCAGGTATCATATTCCAAATCTTTAAAGTCAGGATGATATTTAAAGATATACTTTACATATAGAGGCTCTCTTTCTCTGGCCCGGCCATACATTACGGAAAAGGCTATTCCGTTCCCAATCGCTGCTGCCGGATCCCGTGACCAGCCAATGTTAGTCATTGAAGTCATACAAAATTCATTTTCGGTGTCAGATAAATCCTGGAGCGAAACCTCATAAGTCTTATTGTAAAGTTCCTCTTTCCTTATTCCGCCTGTAAAGATGTCGATCAGTTCATCAATATCGACATTTTCCATATACCTTTGCATAGCTTCTAAAGTCTGAGGTGAAAGCCGCCTGGATTCGTAAGCGATACTCTTTGTAATGAGCTCTTTTCTAAGGGTATCGTCCTTAAGAACGTCTTTTAAAAGATCGCTCATAATATAGACTTTAATCCCCAGGTTTTTCAGAGTCTCTACATATGCTTGATGCTCTTCTGCGGCTCTGCCTGGCCAGGGAACATTATCCCATAAAAGCGACTTCATATTTAGTGGAGTTAATCGCGTAATTTCTTTGCCGGGGCGTTGCATCATTGCGGCCCTGAGTTTACCAATTTCGGAATTAACTTGAATTTTCATTCTTATGAAATCCTTTCTTGTTAATAGGGTTCACCGCAGAGACGCAAAGGCCGCTGAGGTTTTTTCTTTGCGTTCTCTGCGTCTCGGCGGTGAATACTCACCTGCTTATTTTCCTGCAATCTTCAGCATAATCGCATTCTGGACATGCATTCGGTTTTCCGCTTGGTCAAAAATTATCTGTGCATTTGAGTCCATGACCGAATCCGT
>JAUWMY010000214.1 GCA_030612945.1 Desulfobacteraceae bacterium | reverse complement strand
AGATCCTGTCCTTTGTCATCACATATCCGTATTTCCACACACGGGACCGGTTATCCAACTGAACCCAGCCTCTTGATCTCCTCTTCGGTGTCCGTTCCGGGATCCTTTCTCGCCAGGACTGTTGCAGGAGGCCAGCACTCGGTGGAGGCATATCCCTGCACGAATATTTGCCCAAATTCCTTTAGCAAACTTTCAAGTTTGGAGGGTGAAATCGGGGATGCACCGTATCTTATGGTCTTGAGGCTACTGAGATCATATTCTCGGGGCATGTTCGTGTCTAACATGCGGTAGAGTACTGTGGGAATTGTGTAGATAAAGTCTATTTTTTCCTGCTCAATAATCCTGCCCATTCTCTCAATATCCGCCTTGTTAGTCGTAACGACTGTACCCCCTTTAAGATACACAGGAATCACCATCTGGCCGGACGCCACATGGGTTATTGGCGACGAAAGCAAGGCCTTGGGATAATCGAATGGTAAAACTTCGTAGTAATGAACTGGATTGCAGCCCGGGCTCAAAATATTTGATAATGAAAACATGACACACTTGGCCCTACCAGTAGTACCTCCGGTAAATTTCAAGAGACAGATATGCTGTTCCACATCGTCTACCACATACTCCATTGAAGGTTCCATAGAGGATGCTTCACCCAGCAGGTCCCAGAAATAGTGCACATTTGGCAGGGCCTCTTTTGTTGCGTCCATACATACAATGCTTATGTCTCTATTGCGGAGATATTCGTAGTATTGTGACAGGAGCTTTGCTTCAATAAAGATCAAACGGGGCTGGACATAATCTATCTGGTTGAGTTGTTCTTCTACAGACTCCCTTATGTCTAACCACAGTGCGGTAGCAGAGGACTTGGTCATCCAAAAATGAAAAAGCCCCATGTTGTCATTTTCAAGGAGAGTAGCGTATACGTCCCCCTCATTAAGGCCAAATTTATCTTTAATCAAATTGCACAGTTTGTTGGTCAACTCGTGCAACTGCCAGAAGGTAAACCGCCTGTCACGTTCCATATTTACTATTGCCGTTCGGTCGGCATATTTGAGAGCCGTTTGCTTCAATATTCTGCCCATATTAACCAACATACTGCAAACTCCTTAGCTCTTTTTCCTCAACAACCTGTTATAATGCTTGTACAGTTTCATACCCTACTTCACTTTTCTTAAATGCTGCGCTCCCTCCTGGGCTAGCATCAGGGCTGCAATCTCGGCTATCCATTCTGCACTTTCTGTGACAAATACAGTTTTACCTTTTACTCTTAGATACGTTCTCGAAGGCATCCTGGATTAAGCATGGCTTAAAAAAAATCGTGTTTCAACTTTCTCCGTTCTCCTCGATTCAAAGCACTGTACATTATCGTATAGTGGCCGCGATTAACAAGTCAAGCCTTATCCCAGAAAATCGGCAATCCACCTAAAACCCCGCGTAAGAAATCAATTGATAAGTGCATAATGCCCAGGACGTAGGATGGGGATTGCTGCCATGGCGGTTATACTTCAGGTTGCTGAAAGACGGCACAGTCGGTCACAGACAGTACTAAGTCATTTAAAGAGATAACACGTTGAATGAATAGAACTTATTTGCTTATTTAATTTTCTGAAAATCCGAAGCTCGAAATATCCCGCCTCAGCGGTAAAACAAATACGAATGACATAAATCCCAAATTCAAAACATGTAAAAATCCTGTAAATATTGTATAAGTTCCCGAAATGTTTTGGTCATTTGATTTTCGAATTTTGATATTGTTCCCCGCCCAGGTGGGGTATTCGGATTTCGGATTTGAGCCCCGTTATTGGAAGAGCAAATCCTCCAGGTTTGACCAAATTAGAATCTACTTTGACGTTACCGTGCGGTCACAGGGCATTTCATGCCCTGATTTTGGTATACTTTTATGTGGATAATTGTTATCATATACTGAATTCTTAGGATACTCCGCGGCTTTTCGCTTAAGCCGCTTATGTTTTCGCTATAGATCTATAAGCATAGGAGAAAAAGAAAGCAAAATGCCCAAGACAAAATGCTTAGAGGAAATGACCTGGCCGCAGTTTGAGGCCATTGCAAAAGACTGTGACACTATCCTTATGCCCGTTGGTTCTGTCGAACAAGAGGGATTACACCTCCCCATGGCAACGGATTCTATCGTTGCTTTAGAAGTGGCAAAAAGGGTTTCTGAGGTCTCTAATGTACTTGTGGCACCCCTAATTAATATAGGCTATTCGAACTGGCATTCCACCTTTCCTGGGACGTTGAACCTGAGCATGGAAACACTGATACAGGCCCTGAGAGAGCTCTGTATGACCCTTGTACAAAATGGTATGAGACGATTTCTGTTTATTAATCCCCACGTAGGCAATGAAGAGCCTATATATTCCATTGGCACCGAACTGAGGAAAAAGGGTTTGGGCATAGCGGGAATGATCAATCTGTGGAAACTAGCAAATGAAATGGGAAAAGATATTGGGGAATTGAATGAAAAAGTATTTAAACACGCCGGGGAAATAATGACTTCGGTTATGTTAGCCCTCCGACCGGACCTTGTGGATATGTCCAGGGCAAGGAAAGGCTTCTTAAAATCGGAACCTGATTCTATTGAGATGGAAACTTCACGAAGGTGTAAATTCCAGGGCTACCATGTTGAGATATTTAGAATGTCAAAGGAACTAACAGATACTGGGGTCATGGGTGATCCAAGTGGAGCTACGAAAAACAAAGGTGAGGAAATAATCCATCGCTGGGTTGAATACACATCCAATTTTATAGACGAATTTAAAAAAATTCCTTTGTCTGCTTGATTAGCAGGAGAAAAAGGATAAGCTATTCCTTTTCTCTGTATGGTGAAGAGATAACTCGAAAAAAAACCACCAGGCCCAGGCACCATGCAATAAGAATAATCATGAACCAGTTGTAGTGTATCACCCCCATATGCAACCACTTTATGACCATCAAAAGCACTGCCGTTGCCGCCAGGGCCAGCCATTCTATCATCCTTTGCGTACTCATGCAGGAACCTCCTGAACAGTCTCGCGATTTCGAGTATAGTGCAAACCTACTGCAGGGGCCAGAATTACCCAGGCAATGAGTTGGGTCACCCACTGCGGCAGGTTGAATGTCCAACTACTGAGACTTATATTCAGGCCGGGAACGAAGAACAATAGGGCACAGAAACCCATCAAAATCCGCATGGGCCAATTGACCCGTGTCAGGAGCCAGCCCTCTGTAGTGATGGTCAGCGCGTATATACCGGCAAAGCCGCCTATAATAGCCAGGACTATCTGGTGCCAATTCCCCACAAAAAGCATGCCCGGGGCGAACACAAAAACAAAGGGCAGCACGTACTTGGCTATACCCAGCCGAAAGGAATGTACCCCCGTCACCATGGGGTTAGAACCGGCTATGCCCGCCGCGGCAAATGCGGCCAAGGCCACCGGCGGAGTGATTGCCGAGACCAGACCGAAGTAGAAGGCGAATAAATGGGCCGCAATGGGCGCCACGCCCATCTGCACCAATGCCGGGATCACCAGGGCGGCCAGGGTGATATAAACCGCTGTGGTGGTAAGCCCCATACCTAAGATAAGAGAGGCTATCATGGTCAATATCAACGCAATCCACAGGCTACCTCCCGCCAACTGGACGATGATATTGGCGAACTTAAGCCCCATCCCCGAGACGAACACACAGCCAATGATGAGGCCCGCCGAGGCACAGGCAATGGAGACCGGCACCGCAAGACGGGCGCCCTCCTCTAAGGCGCTCAGGATGTCTACAGGGCTCATGCGGGTGTCCTTACGAAGGGAACTCAACACCAGGATTGAGAGTATTGCCCAGAAGGACGCGAACATTGGGGTATAGCCAATGACCAGCAAGGCAATGATGATCACTATAGACAAAAAGAGATGCCCACCCCGCTTGACCTCATCTTTAAAGACGGGCAGTTCCTCTTGGGGAATTGTTGTTAGATTACGTTTGCGTGCCTCAAAATGCACCATTACAAAAATAGAAAAAAAGTAAATCAGCGCCGGGAAAAGGCCTGCCAGGGCCACATGTAGATAAGGTATGTTAAGAAACTCAGCAATAATAAAGGCGGCAGCGCCCATGATAGGCGGCATTATCTGACCGCCTGATGACGCGCAGGCCTCTACAGCACCAGCAAAGTGGGGTTTGTAACCGATGCGCTTCATCAGAGGAATTGTGAAGCTGCCGGTTGTAACCACATTGGCCACGGCCGAGCCCGAGACTGAGGCCATCAGGCACGAACTGACAACCGATGCCTTGGCCGGTCCACCCACCCTGCTGCCGGTCAGTGCCAAGGCCACGTTGATAAAGAAACGCCCGGCCCCGGAGCGCACCAAAATGGCCCCAAAAAGGATAAACAGGAAAATGTAGGTAGCCATTACCATTAGTGGAATACTATAGATACCGTCCTGGCGCATGAAGAAGAAATCCATCATGGTGTCCCACGATGTAGGTGGACCATAGAAAATCCAGAAGAAGTAGTCGCTAAATGCAGTCTGGGCAAGAAAAAATATCACAATAGATACCATTGCCCATCCCACCCAACGCCGGGTCGCCTCGAGAAGCAATACCACAAGTACGCTGCCTGCAACAATATCCCACTGGCTAAGATCTCCTCCACGCAAGGTAAACGCATCCAAATCCCACAATGTATACACCTGGATGGCTACAGTAAGGATCACAAAAAACATATCTAAGGCAAACCAGGCGTTTCTGGGATCGGTCCATTTTTTGCGGCCCCGGGGACGCATCAGAAAACAGCGCACCATTATGAAGGCAAGATGCGTCGATCTGAAAGCATGGGCCTCCATTGAGCCCGCATAGCCCACAAACAAGTGGTACACACTCAAGGACAGAGACGTCACACAGAGTATCCCTTCCAGCCAATAATGTCTCAGCCCTTTTTTCTGCGCCAGGAGGAATTCAAGAATGCTCTCCTTGCTTGTGTCTCTATATTCTAACTTCCTTGCGCCATCAACCAATGTTATATCCTTTCACTTGGTGGCTATCCTAATTGAATGATGCTCAATTAGGTGGTATTGGGTATTGGTATGAAAAATATTCCTTTAAACCAGTACCAAGTACCACCTCAATTGAGTTTGACTCATTTGAGGTGGTAGCTAATGAATGGCATGCACTATCTTTGAGTGTGCCTGACTGGAGGCTGTCAAAGAACATCCGGACGGATGGACTCAGGCAGCACGGCTACTTCACGTAGCCTTTTTCTTTGTAATAGCGCAGTGCGCCCGGATGCACCGGAATGCGGGCGCCCTTGACAGCATTTTCGGGTTTAGACGCCTCAATGGCCTTCTTCTTGACCTTTGCCAGTTCAGGCCAGTTGGCATAGAGGGTCTTGACAATGTTGTAAACCAGATCATCGGGCCCGTCCTTGT
>JAUWMY010000095.1 GCA_030612945.1 Desulfobacteraceae bacterium | reverse complement strand
GCTATCCAAAATAAAGGAGTGTCCTTTGAGCTGCTCAGGCATACCGTTTTTGATGGCGTTAAGCTGATCTTCTGTTGTGCGAGCGGCCTCCTCAAACCTCTCAATTTCCCTGTTTAGCTGGTCATCGCCAATGAGGTATTGGTAAAATATCTTGACCTTTGACCTGTCAACCAGCCGGGCCTTACCAATAACGATTCCTGGAGAGACTGCAACACCCCGCAACGCTTTTCGGACGCCAATATCAGATTTCGTCATCTGCTTTCACCAAATCTCTGTTCCAGGAGTTGGTTGAGGTTTTCCATAAAGGCCTCCGAATCCTCCCCCACAATCCTGGCCTCTATCTCGGTGCCTTTTGGACATGAAAGTGTGAGTATCGAGAGGATACTTGAGCCATCCGCTTCCCGATCACCCCTCTTCAAAAAAAGCTGCGACTTATACTGCTTGTCCAACTCCACTATTCTGGCAGCAGCCCTTGCATGCAAGCCTAAGTCGTTCATTATCTTGATTTTCTTACACAACTCCATCCCAATCAACCACCCAGGACCTTTTTCCTATCAAGACATTTTCTATAGATTTGCCTGTACTTTAGCCCTTCTTCACTGGAAAGTACGCCGGCAATATCCTTTACACTCATCTTTTCTTTCAGCATTTCCTCTATTCTCTTCACCACCCGGGGCTCAGTGGCATCAGCCTTTTCCTCTTCGCTGCCCGCTACCACCAGTGTAAATTCGCCTCTGATCCTGTCCGGCGTCAGATGCCCCAAAATAGCACCGACTGATCCCCGCCTTATCTCTTCAAATACCTTCGTCATCTCCCGAAGCATCACCATTTGACGATTTCCCAGTATTTCCTTTAGATCTGTGAGCATAGCCTTAAGGCGGTGCGGTGCCTCAAAAAACACCATGGTCCGGGTCTCGAAAATCAGTTTTTTCAGTTCCTTTTTTCTTTTCCCGGATTTGTTTGGTAAAAAGCCTAAAAAAACAAACCTCTCTGTGGAGAGGCCCGAAACTGACAGCCCGGCAATCACAGCAGACGCGCCTGGAATTGGTACCACTCTTATATTTTCATCAAACGCCCGACCAACAAGAAGTGCTCCGGGGTCCGAAATCCCCGGGGACCCGGCATCAGTCACAAGTGCCACATCATTACCCGATTTCAGTTCTCTTAGGAGCTCAGGGACCTTACTCTTTTGGTTATATCGGTGATACCTGGTAAGCCTCGTTTTTATTCTATAATGCCCACAAAGACCCCTTGTATGAGCTACGTTCTCAGCAGCTATTATGACAACCTTCTCCAGAATCCGCAGGGCCCGCAGAGTAATATCTTCCAGGTTCCCAATGGGTGTCGAAACCACATACAGGGTCCCGCACTCTTTACTATTATGGCTTCCCTGGCTTTTCATGTTCTGTTGATAGCTTAATGCCGAACGTTGAATATATTGTGCCCGGCTATAAATCGCGTTTGTCTATCAATTGGATTATCAGTTGTCCATAGTATGTTGTTTATTATTGGAGTGATGGAGTACTGGAGTACTGGGTCTAAAAGGACTTTTTGAAATTTCAAAACTATTGTTTCAATACTCCAATTCTCCAGCTTTAAATATTTTGATCATACCCAAAAATTATCATCAATAGGCTAATTCAAAGGCATTCTTAATTACTTCAATTTCGGGCTTGCCTCTCCCCAGACTGATTGCCACCACGTCAAACCTGGCCCTGGCATCGGAGCAGTCCGTGGATTTCATATATGCTAATGCAACCTTGGAAATCTGTCGCTTCTTTCTCGCATTTACAGCCTCTTTAGCATAATCAATCGACCTGCCCTTACGTGTCTTTATTTCCATAAACACAAGGGTATCGCCATCCCTTGCAATTATGTCCACTTCTCCCAATGGACAGCGAAAGTTACGTATAATTTTCTTATACCCAAGGCGCTTGATCTTTCTAAACGCCAGTTCTTCACCAAACTTCCCAAGCTCGAGTCTTTCCTTAGTCAACTTGCAAGACTCCCTTAAAGGTCAGGCGATGAATCGGCGAGGGGCCATACCGCTTCAGTGCCGCGAGATGCGTACGAGTCCCGTATCCTTTGTTTTTGGTAAAATCATAGGCCGGATACATCTTGTGGTAGGAACGCATAATTCTATCGCGGTACACCTTAGCCACCACAGAGGCTGCAGAGATACTTCGGCTTAACTGGTCGCCCTTTATCAAACACCGCTGAGGGATGGGTAAAGACACCTTCTGGATCCCATCCACAAGAAGAAATTCCGGCTGTGGGTCCATGGCCAATACGGCCCGCCTCATGGCCTCAAGAGCAGCCTGCAAGATATTGAATTTACTAATATATCTATGCGATACGACACCAACTCCAATGGCCAGGGCTTGATCGTGAATTACTGGAAAGGCATTGTCTCTGGCCTTTTCAGTCATCATCTTTGAATCCTTGATTCCGGTTAATAGGATGCCTTGTGGAATGATCACTGCGGCGGCCACAACAGGTCCCGCCAGGGGGCCTCGACCCGCCTCATCAACCCCTGCAATCAAGCCATATCCGGCCTTTCTGACCAGGTCTTCGTAGAAAAACGGATCGCATATTGAGGAACTGCTCTCGGAAAAAAGAGACAGTGTTTTGGGTGGAGTAAAAAACAAGGTGAAACACTAATACCTTTTTTCCTTAATCCGTGCGGCCTTCCCCCTGAGGTTCCTCAGATAGTAAAGTCGAGCCCTTCTCACCCTGCCGCGGGTGACGACTTCGATCTTATCTATAAGCGGTGAGTGAAGTGGGAAAATCCTTTCCACACCAATACCGTAGGAAATTTTTCTTACAGTAAAAGAAGCGCCTGTCGTCCCCTTCCTTTTCCTGATGACAACCCCCTGAAATACCTGAATTCGCTCCTTCTGACCCTCTCTTATCCTGGCATGGACTTTGACCGTATCACCCGGACCAAAGGCCGGGATATCCACACGCATCTGTTCCTTTTCAAGTGTTTCAATGATATTCATATATTCCTCCTTATTTTACCCTCTCTTAAGAAACTTCAGCGTTTACAATCGGCTGAAGTTTCTTAAGAGGGTTTACCTGCCAGCCACCCGATCTAAAATGATGGCAGCTGCCGTCCTCACAGAGAGGTGATTATAGTCTGTCCTACCCAAAACCGGGTCCAACACATAATCTGCTCTTTCCATAACTGACTGATCAAGTCCCCATGCCGTTCCAAATATTACAATAACGGCCCTGTCACTCCGAACAATACCTCTTGCCCGTTCGTAAGACGTGGACCTGTGCTTTTGCTTTGAGGCATCCGTTGCCATGACTAAAGGCGCTTCTCCCTCCATTGCCCTTATGGCATCGATTGCCTGCTCTAATGATGGGACAATCTCAACAAGCTCAATTGCCGCCTTTCTGTGCCGATTATACCTGGCTCCATAACCCTTCGTCCAGTGGCTTCGAATCCTCTCAGCCAGCCTTTGCTGGTCATCAAGGGGAGTAATAACAAAAAACCGTTTGGCCGCATAAGTCCTGGCCAGCCTGGCTATATCATGAAGATCTATAGTGGTTATGGCCGAAGCGATTCTCTGGTAGTTTTTGTTATAAACAGGGAAATGAACAAGACCGATGTAAAGACGCATGAAAATTACGTGTCTAAACCCTAACCCGGATAACCGGAAAAATGCCTAAAGTGAACTAAAGTTTGAAGTGCCTAAAGTTAAGGAATCGCTTCGCTCCGTCTATTCACATAAAGTATTTAGTAACCGTTCACGGGTTCAAAGGTTCAGACGTTCAAAGGTTGCATTCTCATCACCATACGTCATTTTGTAAACGTTTTGTACGGGAAAACCGACCGCTTCCACATCCCCACAAACCTGCCCGCCATTGCCGACCTCTTGGGATATGCCCGTTCCCTACATGACAGGCGAGGCAGGCGGGTCTGGAACATGGTATTTGGTAATTATGTGGCAAAACCAGCATTTTTTACGAGGACTTCGGGTCTTCAATTTTGTCCCTGTCCCTAACCCTGAACGTTGAACCCTGAACCTGTGAACGCTTACAGTATTTATAAGGTATTAAATTCTCTTTTCAATCTGGCCAGAATCGACTTATCCTCAGGTGTCAATCTGGCCTTTTGGAGCAAATCAGGCCTCCTCTCAAGCGTTCTCTTTAAGGATTCGGCCCTTCGCCACATGCGAATTTTTTCATGGTCACCTGATAACAGAACTGGAGGAACCTCTTGCCCTTGAAAAACTCTCGGGCGTGTATACTGTGGGTATTCAAGCAGTCCGTCTTCAAAAGAGTCTTCCAGGTTCGATCTCTCCCCCCCCAACACACCAGGGATCAGGCGGCTTACTGCCTCCATGACTACTAAGGCAGCCCGCTCTCCTCCGCTTAAGACGTAATCCCCAATGGATAATTCCCGTTCAATACAGGTTAGCCTAATTCTTTCATCTACTCCTTCGTAACGGCCACATATCAAAACAATCTGGTTCCAGCGAGACAGTTCCCATGCGGTTTCTTGATCAAACCTTTCACCCTGGGGACTGAGAAGAATTATATGGCTCCGGTCCCGTACCCTGTCAATGGATTCCAGGGCTCGAGATATAGGCCCCGGCCTCATTACCATCCCGTCGCCACCCCCGTAAGGGCGATCGTCTGTAGACCTGTGGGCTCCTCTCGCAAAATTGCGGATGTTTACAATTCTCACGTCCACTATCCCCCTCTTGACCGCCCGTCCAAG
This sequence comes from Desulfobacteraceae bacterium, assembly GCA_030612945.1. Taxonomy (GTDB): domain Bacteria; phylum Desulfobacterota; class DSM-4660; order Desulfatiglandales; family Desulfatiglandaceae; genus 4484-190-2. The sequence goes on along the minus strand of JAUWMY010000095.1, from coordinate 3,331 downwards.
AATACCCTCCTGCAGATTGGCGGAAACCATTTCGGGAAATATAGTGAGAACATCAAACTTCATTCAACTCCAGCAATCCCTCCAAGGCCGAAATGACCATTTTTTTGTTTGCAATGTCAATTTCCTTGACAACTTCGTATATGGCGGGGATGCAGACCTCCTTGTCCCCCTCCTTTACCACGTAAATGTCATGGGCCTTTGTGGGTATAATCCGGGATATTGTGCCCAGATATTGCCCTGTATCCAGGTAAACTCTAAGTCCCAGAAGCTCGTACCAGAAATACTCATCGTCACTGCGGGCAACGGCTTCTTTGCTGACAAAAACGTCAGCGTCCCTGTATTCTGCTGCCTCACCTATAGCGCTTAACCCTTCCAACCTCATTAGAAAAAAGTTCTTATGAGGCTTTATATAGGTTACTGTATACTCATGAATTTCACCTGAAACAGACCGCAGCATAACGGTCCCCGCATCCAGGAAAGAGGCTGCAGGCCCTGCATAGGACCAGATCCGTAAAAGGCCTCGCAAACCGTGAGGACCAATTACCTTACCAACAAGGAGCAAACTGCCTGACGAAGAAGCCCGGGGCAAGGTTATTCAATAATCTCCAAAACAGATCGCTTTCTTATCTTGGTGGAGGCTGCACTAAGAATCGTTCTCATAGCCCGTGCTGTGCGGCCCTGCTTACCTATGACCTTGCCCAGATCTTCCTTGGCTACTTTTAGTTCAATAACAGAGGTCTGTTCCCCCTCTATTTCTGTGACGTTCACTTCCTCTGGCTTATCCACTAACGCTTTGGCGATATATGCGATTAAATCCTTCATGTCGAGTCACCTCCGTATTTGGTTGCGCCACCACGTCACCTCAACTTGCTGTTCAATGAAGCCCCAACAGTCCTTGCTTTTTCAAAATGGCCCTGGCAGACTCTGAAACGAGTGCACCTTTTCCCAGCCAGTAATTGACTTTTTCCTTATGCACCTTTACCTCTACAGGATCTTTCATAGGATCATAAGTACCTAATATCTCAAGGAATTTACCGTCGCGCGGTGCCTTAGAATCAGCAGCGACAAATCGATAAAAAGGTTTCTTTTTTGCTCCCATTCTTGTTAATCTAATTTTAACTGCCATTTTACTTTGTCTCCCCTTCCAGGATAAGTATTTATTTCATTTTTAGCCAAATAATTCTGGCATATTTGCAAAACCTTGTTTGGAAAAACGTTCCACCATCTTTTTTGTTTGCGTAAAGTTCTTTAACAGGCGATTCACATCCTGTACTGTAGTTCCGCTGCCCTTGGCGATTCTCCGCCTTCTGCTCCCGTTTATGATCTTATACTGGCGTCTCTCCCCCTTGGTCATGGAATTTATTATGGCCTCTACTTTCACCAGCTCCTTCTCGTCAGGTTTATGCTGCTTCAGTTTCTTGAGTTGCCCCATTCCCGGCAGCATGCCAAGTATCTGATCAAGAGATCCGAGTTTTTTCATCTGTTGTAACTGGGCCTGGAAATCTTCAAGGTCAAATTGGTTTTTTTTGAGTTTTTTCTCAAGCTTCAGGGCCTCTTTTTCATCGAATTCAGACTGGGCCTTTTCGATGAGAGAAAGCACATCTCCCATCCCCAGAATTTGAGAGGCCATTCTTTCCGGGTGAAAAGGCTCAAGGGCGTCAATTTTCTCTCCAACACCGATGAACTTGACGGGTTTGCCTGTTACTGCCTTGATGGACAATGCAGCGCCGCCCCTTGCATCACCTTCCATCTTGGACAGAATTATACCTGTAACACCCAGGCTTTCATCAAATTGCTTCGCCACATTGACTGCATCCTGTCCTGTCATGGCATCTGCAATCAGAAGGATTTCAGCAGGATTGATTTTTTCCTTTATCCTGACCAATTCAGCCATCAGGGGCTTATCAATGTGCAGGCGACCGGCGGTATCAATAATCAAGACATCTGCGCCCTCTCTTCCTGCATAAGATAATGCATTCAGGCAGATCTCTTCCGGTTTTTGACCAGGATCTGTTTGGTAGACAGGCACCTGGATTTGAGACCCCAGTTTTTTTAACTGGTCAATGGCAGCCGGCCTGTAAATATCCGCCGGAACAAGATAAGGATGTCGTCCCTGATTACGGAGATAATTGGCCAGCTTCGCGGCTGTTGTGGTCTTGCCCGAGCCCTGAAGCCCTACAAGCATCAGTGAATGAGGCGTTCGCCCCACTAATTGCAGCCCCTGATTGGCCTCACCCATCAACCGGGTGAGCTCTTGATTGACAATCTTGATGAGCTGCTGGCCCGGGGTCAGGCTCTCAAGGACTTCCTGCCCCACAGCACGCTGGCGGATGTCCTCCACAAGCTGTTTTACCACTTTGTAGTTTACATCCGCCTCCAGGAGGGCTAAACGCACCTCCCTTAAAGCATCCTGGACATTGGCCTCACTTAATCTGCCACGTCCTGTTACTTTTTTGAATACACTATTTAATTTTTCGCTTAGGCTTTCAAACATAAGTGAACAACCATTGAAAACTAAACCCTCTAATCTAATTCGGATTTCAATATTATGTCAATAAAAATCGTACGATTACCTTCAATTATGGCCCTACACCGCTGTAATTGGAACATTTCTGCATATATCTCTAAGGCTCTTTTTTAAATGCTATCATATATTGATTTTTTTTCCATTAAAATATTTGTAAAACATCAGCCTAACGTCTGGAAACTTTCAAGTTGCCTAATTTTGAAGTTGCCAAGGCAGATTATAGTGTTTAATATTTCTACTCAGGTTCACGGTGGAAGAGAGATGAAGCTTGAACGGTTTGAATATATTGAGGCTTGGCAACTGGCACGCGAGTTGACGCGAAAAGTGTACAGACTGACGAAGAAGCCAGTATTTGCGAAGGACTACGGGTTGAAGAAACAGATACAAGATGCTGCCGGATCATCGATGCATAATATTGCCGAAGGTTTCGATTCTGAGACGAATCCCGAGTTCATTCGGTTCTTACGGTACGCCAAGCGGTCTTGCACGGAAGTTCAGCGCGCGCTTTATGTAGCCTTGGACAATGAGTACATATCTTCCGGCGAATTTAAATATACTTACGAACTGGCTAGACGAATCCCGCCGCGGCGGGACTGTTCGTGGATTCATCACCTATCTCAAGAAATATGAAGAGCGCAAAGCGACCAACCGTGAACCCAGAACCTAAATAGTGTCTGAACGGTATCTTGTTATCTGTTGATATTGCAAGCATTTAAGTCGGAGACGGTCATCTGAATAATTGCGAATTTATTATTTTTGGGCACAGCTTTTCATTTACAAAAATCAGCATAAATGTTATTAAGT
>JAUWMY010000294.1 GCA_030612945.1 Desulfobacteraceae bacterium | reverse complement strand
TTGAATCGAAGTGTTATATGTATTTCTTGTTCCATCACGGTCTCTTTCTCTTGGTTTTGGTTGGGAAACTCTAACCATAGAAAGAGATCGTAATTTAATCAATCCTTAAACCCATGCGAACACTTTTGAACGTTACCAATTATTTTGATCATATCCAAGAATTAGAAAGCTAAAATTATAACCGTTTAAAGTATAATCAAGGATTTGTGCTTGACAAAATGTACAAAACATGGTCTATTCTGCATAGAATTGTACATTACAAGGGTTGTTCGCATGGAAAAAGAGATAATAAAACTCAATGTTAGCGATGCCAGAGGCAAACTAACACAATTGGACAAATTACTAAAGCCCGGAGAAACTCTTGAGATCACCAGGCGGGGAAAGGTCTATGCGCGTATTGAGCTTTTAGGGGAAATCGATCCTTATGAGGAAGTATTAAAAGCCATCGAGGATTTACCGGAACCCGAAGAGGAATTGCAACTGGCCGCACGGAACTATAAAGCTCTCCTGTACGGAATGAATAATGGGCACCCTGACAGGCTTTAGCGCCGTATATTGCGATGCCAGCTTCTTTATCGCTCTGTTTTCAAAAAAGGACACTGAGCACCGGCGCGCACTGGAGCTTTTTGGAGAGGTAAAAGAAGGCCGTATCTCTATGCATACGTGCTGGTTTATTGTCTCTGAGGCCATGACAGTTCTGCTTTATAGATACGGCTATTCTGAAGCTCTTGCTTTTGGTCAGTCAATCCATCTCTATAAAATTATAAATTGTAAAGAGAACCATTATCATCAAGCCATCTCTTTATTCAATCTTTTCGGCAAAGACAGAAAGATTTCTTTTGTAGATGCCCTTTCACATGTCCTTATCACAGGGGAACTCAAGAATATCCCGGCTATATCTTTTGACAGAGATTTCAAAACCTTAGGCCTAACGACCATATCTTAACGCGTGTGTTGAGGACCCCTTTGACAAATGCGGAGCCATTTCATATGTAGATGAGCAATATGTGGAATGCGGAACGTCCGTGATATCTTGACATTCTTTTTTTTCAGACAGGATTTACCCCGCCATGCGCGGGGCCCCGACAGCGGGATCTTCGTTTCACTACGACCCCGTTTATGACGGGATTTCCGCTTCGCTCCAACACGCAGATTTACATGGATTGTCGGGATGTTTTTCCTGTTTTTCAATTGGACAGGGATTGTGTCGGAAATTGGTTGCGGGTAACTGCGTTTGTTGGGTTGAGGGTGTTTCGGGTTACGAGTTGCGTGTTACGGGTACTTCGGGTTGCGAGTGACCCGTCTCATAATATTTCCTTCTCTTCAAGGTATTTCATCGACTCTTCAAAAAAGTCCTGTATTGATTTTCTTTCATCAATAAATATGTGCTCATTAGGGTTATCAAGGGGATGGCAAAAGCTCCCTCAGTTTCCTTTCAACTGTCTTTATCCCATCAATTGCAAGCTCCCATTCCTGTGAAGCGGATTCAACTTCAAAGCTGTATTTTTCACGTTGTATAATGCTTGAACTCTGGAAGCTCTCAAAATCCATTTTAATGGCAGCAGCCTTTGACAGCATAAGGCCTTGCAGATGGGTTAAACGCAATGCGCTTTCTGTGCCAATGTCTCTTTTATCTCGTATTTTTAAGAATTCTTGACAACTCGCACAAAAGGGGCTACTGTAATATAGAAAGTAGCTACTTTAATTTGGGGGTTTTTATGATTTCTGCAGGCATAAAAGAGCTTAAAAACAATTTAAGCCGTTACTTAACTCTCGTGAAAAGGGGAGAAGACATTTTGATAACTGAAAGGGGTAGGGCTGTTGCCCGCATCATTCAGGCGGCTCCTAAAAACAAATCCATACGGGAGGCCCTGGGCCCTTTGATCGTGAAAGGATTGATAGCGCTCCCAAGCCAAGGGATCGACAAAGAAATCACCCCTCCCGTTGAAGTTCCAGGCAAACCTGTCTCAGAAATGGCTATCGAGGACCGCCGATGATCCTGTATATGGATACAAGCGCGCTGCTAAAGAGATATTTTAAAGAACCTGGTTCAACTGAAGTTATATCAAAATGGAAAGAGGCTGATGGAATCGTTATATCCTCAGTGGCTTATGCTGAAGCGATCGCTTCAATTTATAGAAAAAACAGAGAAGTCAGCATGGGGGCGGAGAAGCTCACAAGCGTCCTGAATTCATTCCAAAAAGACTGGAAAAGCTTTATCCGTGTAGAAGTGAATGACGACTTGAACGGAGTAATTGACAGGATTGTCACCAGCCATCCGCTCCGTGGCTTCGATGCAATCCATCTGGCCTCAGCGCTTATAACCCATGAAAGGTTATCTGAGGACTTTCTTTTTGCCTGTTTTGACCGAAAGCTTTTACAGGCGGCACAGATGGAAGGCCTGGATACCTTACCAAAAAGCGTTGAATCGAATACCGCAACCGCAAACTGAGACCCTTGAAAAACACCCCTTTTGCCCAATTTTGAGCTTAAATCTGGTCTGGAATTTTCAATGATCCAATAATTTGGTCAATTCTGGCAATTCCCCGCTCTGCACAAAAAACCTTTAAACCTTCAATGATATTAAGCGTGGCCCTTGGATTGACAAAGTTGGCCGTTCCTACCTGGATGGCCGTGGCGCCGGCAATGAGGAATTGGAGTGCGTCCCGGTGATCCACGATTCCCCCGACACCAATGACCGGTATGTTGACAGCTTTAGCAACCTGATAGACCATGTAGAGGGCCACCGGGCGGATGGCGGGGCCTGAGAGGCCCCCTGAAATGTTTGCCAGAATAGGGGTGCTGCTTTCTATGTCAATGGCCATGCCCGTCAGGGTGTTGATCAGCGACACCGCATGTGCCCCGGCCTTTTCTACGGCCATGGCAATTGCGCGGATATCCGTCACATTGGGAGATAATTTGACAATGACGGGTTTATCGCTGTTTTTCAAGACACGCTCTGTCACCCTGGCCGAGATATCCGGGTCCGTGCCAAAGGCCATACCGCCTTTTTCCACATTAGGACACGAAATATTCACCTCAATGGCTGATATGCCTTTAACCCCTTTAAGACCGGCTGCCACTTCACCATATTCGTCTATGCTGTGGCCGTAGATATTGACAATCACGGCCGTATTCAGCTTCTGTAGTGCCGGGAGTTTTTCCTTCAAGAATGTTTCCAGACCCATATTGGCCAGCCCTATGGCGTTTAACATACCGCAAGGGGTCTCCACGGTCCGGGGAGGCGGATTGCCATCCCGGGGCTTGTGGGAAAGTCCTTTAACCACAATCCCGCCCAGGAGGCTGAGGTCTATTAGGTCAGAATATTCCTGGCCGTAACCAAAGGTGCCCGACGCCGTGAGGACAGGGTTCTTCAGCTCCAAAGGGCCAATTTTTATTCTTAAGTCGGGTTGATCCATTGTTTACAATGCTTTCCAGTCAAGTTTCTGAACATCAAATACCGGCCCGTCCTGGCACACATGAAAGTACGTTCGGTTTTCCTTGGAAGATGCCCTTACGGCACAGCCCTGGCAGGCCCCCAGGCCGCAGGCCATGCTTGTCTCCAGGGATACCTGGCATGGTATATTCCTTTTAAGAGCCAGCTCTGCCACACGGTTTAACATGGGAAGCGGTCCACATGAAAAGATTAGCGGAGGGTCTTCAGAAAAACCTGCAAGATGATTTTCCAGGAGTTCTGTCACAAACCCATGATGTCCGGCAGTGCCATCATCGGTGGAAATAAGGGTTTCCATAGCATCAAGACCAAATTGTTCTAAAGGTAATATCTCATTTTCAGAACGATAACCGCTTAGAAATGCTGTTTTCCCAGCATCAATTGCCTGGGCCAGGAAAATAAGCGGGGCAACCCCGATTCCTCCGGCTACTAAGACAGAGTTACAATCTCGTTTTGGGAGATCAAATCCCGTGCCCAGAGGCCCTAAAACGGATAGCTTTTCCCCTGCTCTGGTTTGGGACATAATTGCAGTACCCCGGCCTACTACTTTGTAAAGGATAAGAAACAGGTCATCCCCCCTTGTCCCGCATATGGAAAAAGGGCGTCTTAAAAGTGGATCAATTCCTGGTGTGACCCGGATCATCACAAACTGGCCAGGCCTTGCTTCGGCAACAACCTCTGGAGACTCCAGGGCCAGTAAAAAAATTTCAGGGGCCAGCCTTTTGTTGAATACGATTTTTGAGTTCTGTTCAAACATCAGACCTCGTTAAGTGGTTGAATGGTTGAGTAGTTAAGTGGTTGTTATTATTAGAATCCATATCGTTTGCCTGAAAATTGGACACTCGTAGAATTCAGGGATTCAGGAATTTGGGAATTTGGGAATTGAAATATGAATTTTTTCCTTATCTTAATCCCTCAATCCCTAAATTCACAATTCCTCAATTTGGCTCCATATAGCCATTATGATGAGGATGGTGTCCAAAAATAGGACCTAGTTT
>JAUWMY010000419.1 GCA_030612945.1 Desulfobacteraceae bacterium | reverse complement strand
AAAACCGTTGAGGAAAACCCCGAACTTGTTTACCGGTTAGTCCTTGCCCATGCCCGGACGACCCAATACCTTCAGTCCCATGAAGATGAATGGCTGAAAAAGGCCTCAACATTCGGAACTCCGCTGGAGGTCCTTAGGAAGGCTGCACCCAACATGGAACTGGCCTGGGAAATGGATGAATCCTTTGTTAAAAAGACCAAAACCCTTGGCGAACGCATGCAGGCATTGGGAGTTATTGAGAAACAGCCGAACTATGAAAAGCTTTTTGACCTGTCTTTTGTGAAGAAGGTCAGAGCAAATCGTAAATAGAATGCTGTGTCACACAGCCTCCAAGGGGCATAAGCGCTAAATTGTTTTGCCCAGGACGGACTGATAGAAATGAACATCGAACACTGAAAGGATGAACATCGAACATCGAACGTCCAACATCGAATTTTGAATGAAAGACAAAAACAAGGGCAAGAATCTCATTAAAGGAGCCCAGAGAGACCCAGAGATGGTTAAAGCTTATTCAGCGTGTACCACTAATTACAAAACATGAACTACTAAATGACATTTTGCAGGAAACAGAAGAATTAATTAATATTTTCGTTAAGAGTATCAAAACGGCTGAAAAGAAACCACGCCTTGGCGTGGTTGAATGTTCGGTATTGGATGTTTGCTTTTTTCATTCGAAGTTGGACGTTCGATGTTCGATGTTGGACGTTCATCTTTCAAAACAACCCCGTATGGCAAAAATGCAACCTGTGAATGTTTACAAAATAACTTAGCCCTGCTCCAAGGGGCCGGAACTCGGATATCAAAATGATGGAAAAGGAAAACAATTCAATTCATAATTCCGCATTCGCATTATTGCCTTGGGTCATCCCCACTGTATTCATAATTCTTTGGACCGTTATCAGTGAGACCGGACTTATACCCACATATCTGCTGCCCCACCCTGTAGAAATTGGTAAGGCTGGTTACACATATATTTTTCGCAATCCGGGTGATGCACCTTTCGCTGGCCGATTCCTGAACGATGCAGGGGCATCACTTATTAGAGTCTGCAGCGGGTTTGCGGTCGCTGTTATATTAGGTATTCCCCTGGGAATCATATCCGGGCGACTCGCCTCGGTACGGAAGCTCATGAGTACTACCATCAATGCCCTGAGAGCAGTTCCAGGGATAAGTTGGCTGCCGCTGGCCATGATCTGGTTCGGCATAGGGATAAAGACAACCATATTTTTAGTAGCATTGGCCGCATTTTTCCCCATATACCTTAATGCGGCTGCAGGCGCCAGGCAGATCAGCCCTCTTCTCCTCCAGGCAGGAGCCATGATGGGTGTAAACAGGCTGCGTGGCACCTTTGCTATCCTCCTCCCGGGCGCCATGCCACATATAATGACCGGACTACGCCTGGGCCTGGGTATTTCATGGGCTTACCTTGTCCTGGGTGAACTAACAGGCGTTCCAAATGGTCTTGGCGCGGTTATCATGGATGCCCGCATGTTAGGCCGCATCGATATTATTGTGGTTGGAATCATCATTATTGCAGTTATGGGGAGAGCTGGTGATCAACTCTTAAAGACCTCACTGAGATTCTGCTTTAAAAGCGCGCGGAGAATGTCATGAAACCCAAACTGGCACCTGTATACAAAGTCAAGCCAGAGGCGCGGCAGACCATACTCTCGATCAAAAATCTGAGAAAGGTCTTTCGAACCAATGGTTCGTTCCTGACCGTTCTGGATGACGTCCATTTCTATGCCAAGAGCGGGGAAATGATATGTATCTTTGGACGCAGCGGATGCGGCAAATCAACCCTTCTGAAAATCTTGGCAGGCTTCCTCCCTCTCAGTTCAGGGACGGTCATTTTAAACGACAAGCCGGTAACAACTCCCGGCCCTGATCGCTGTGTGGTCTTTCAGGAGGATACGCTGTTCCCCTGGCTCACTGTAAAAGAAAATATCGCATTCGGCCTGAGGGGGCGTATAAAAGATAAAAAAGCCATTTGGGAGGAAGTAGAACATTTCCTATCACTTGTTGGATTAAGTGAGTTCAGGGACTATCTTCCGCGGGAGATCTCAGGCGGCATGAAACAACGGGTGGCCCTGGCGCGGGTTCTCATTCTCAAACCCCAGGTCCTGCTCATGGATGAACCTTTCGCTTCTCTTGACGCTCAGACACGTGAGGAGATGCAAAATCTTCTCCTGTCATTATGGAAAAAATTATCGAACACGGTCCTTTTTGTTACCCATGACGTGAACGAAGCTATCACATTAGCAGACCGAATCTTACTTATGGATAAAAGTCCAGGACGAATCCGTGATGAAATACGAGTTAATCTTCCTCGGCCCAGAAAAAAAGAAAAAAGCGAATTTCACTTCTTCAGTAGTGAGTTATACGAACGTCTTCGAGAGTGATTTGCTCATACCGTCATCATTTTTGTCTCATCGCGGATTAGTGTGAAAGCCTTTGCTCACATCATGTAGGGTGGCATTTTATATGCCACCGCAACCCCGGTCGGGTATAAAACCCGACCCTACAACGCTTTTTCGCTATGTTCCCGACCTGGTTTTCACACAAATCAGCGATGAGCCTCATTTTTAAGAACCCGAAATTTTATCGGATTTTCTAAAGGAGATAGAAATGTCAAAACTTCATGAATTAGCTCAATTGGGGCAGTCGGTTTGGTATGACTACATTCGCCGTTCTTTTCTCACCTCCGGTGAATTTCAGGATTTGATTGACAAAGGCCTACGAGGGGTCACATCCAATCCCTCTATTTTCGAGAAGGCTATTGCCGGCAGCTCAGACTATGATGACGATCTAAGGCAGCTGGTGAAAGAAGACAAATCAGTGGACAAGATTTACGAAGTGCTTGTGCTTAAAGATATCAGCCTGGCCGCAGACCTCCTCAGGCCAGTCTATGATAAAACCAATAGATTAGACGGCTACGTCAGCTTAGAAGTGAGCCCTCTATTGGCCCATGACACCCAGAAAACTATCTCTGAGGCAAAACGGCTCTTTGAAGCACTTCATCGTCCCAATATAATGATCAAGGTGCCAGCAACGCCGGCCGGTATCCCTGCAATCACAGAGCTGATTGGCACTGGAGTTAACGTGAACGTGACACTGATTTTTGGCCTCGAAAACTATAAAGCTGTAGCAGACGCCTATTTGAAGGGTCTTGAAAGATTGTCCTCCGAAGGTCCATCGGTGGCTGGAGGTCATAAGGTGGACAGCATTGCCTCGGTAGCATCTTTTTTTGTCAGCCGGGTGGATTCGGCTGTTGATCAGGCGCTGGAAAGAAAAGATCACAAGGAACTTCAGGGCAAAATCGCCATTGCCAATGCCAAAGC
>JAUWMY010000265.1 GCA_030612945.1 Desulfobacteraceae bacterium | reverse complement strand
CAGTGTGAACTCCGATCCTCATTTTGAGAGGCGGGATGCTTTTTCTTTCTTGTTTCAATTTGTCGTTAAACTTCGCCATCTCTCTATGAACCGCCAGTGCGGATCTGATCGCCCTTTGCGGAGCGTCTTCCAATGCAATGGGTGCTCCAAAAAGCGCCATAATCCCATCACCGGTCATCTCATTGACCGTGCCCTCATAGTCGTGGACCTTGTGAATGAGGATCTCGTAGACCTGGTCCATGATGGAGTAAGCCTCTTCAGGGCCGAGCCCCTCCACAAGAGGCGTAAAGCCCTCCATGTCGCAGAACATGACTGTGACCTGCTTGCACTCACCCTCAATCTTGTCTCTTTGGCCCAGGATTTTCTCGGTGAGACCTTTAGGAAGATATCGTTGAATTTTGTCTAATTTCTCATCATAGGAAAGATCTTTGGGAGGTGATTCCGAGGGAATGGTAAAATTGTGGCCGCACTCCCCACAGAATTTGTCCCCTGGAAGATTTTCAGAATTACATTTTGGGCAGAGGAGTACAACCTTTGCACCGCACTCCCTGCAAAACTTTCTTGTTTCAGGATTTTCAGTCTGGCATTTCGGGCACTTCATTCTTGGAGCCTCCAGATCTAAAAATGGTCGATTTGAGAGAAAAGGAGGGGTTTTTTGATTTTGATGGTGTTGAGTATAGGCGAGATGTGTTTTGATGTCAATTCAGGGCCGATTTCTGCATATTGTATGTCTTTCCAACGTCCGCAGATGCGCCTATTCTTGCATACTGGAATCCTCTCAGAATAATTCTTGGCCACCTATAGAGCAATTATCTTTAACAAGGTAAGGGGTGATTTCCATCAAATAGCCCAATAGAATGGGCAACCTTGCTCCTGTGTCCTTTTGGTTTTCAGTCCGAAATACCGTCTATTCATGATGGAGAGACAAAATCCTAAGCCGAATTTTGCTTGACAGTGATAGGATGTCCACTGTTAAATGTTGCTCAGAGTCAATAATCCATCATCAATTCAACAACATACTGCGAATCTCTATCATCCCTTCAACCCTTATAGTGAGGCGAGTCCATGACCGAAGGCCGCACCAAACGCAAACTCAGGGCCATTCTCAGCGCGGATGTCAAAGGCTATAGCATTCTCATGGCCGACGACGAGGCGGCAACCGTTAAGACACTGACCGCCTATCGTGATCTGATCTCTTCGCTCACCCGCAAGCACCAGGGCAGAGTGGTGGACTCCCCCGGTGACAACATCCTGGCTGAGTTTGGCAGTGTGGTGGATGCGGTGCGCTGTGCCGTGGAGATTCAGGAAGAGCTTAAGACCCGGAACGCTGAGTTGCCTGAAAACCGCAGAATGGATTTCCGCATCGGTATTAACCTGGGAGACATTATCCAGGAGGGGACGCGGATCTATGGCGACGGGGTCAACATAGCCGCCCGGATAGAGGGGCTTGCAGAGCCCGGCGGCATCTCTATTTCACAAAACACGCATGACCAGGTTGAAAACAAACTGAGGCTCGGCTACGAATATCAGGGTGAGCACGAGGTTAAGAATATTTCAAAGCCCGTAGTGGTCTATCGTATCCTTATAGACCCTGATATGGCGGGTGATGTTTTACTCGGAAAAAAGCGAACGCACCTAAAGAGGTGGCTTTGGGCTGCTGCGGCTGCGCTAATCCTTCTATTGGGAATAAGCGCTGCAGTATTCTGGAAGTATTACTATCTTCCTGACCCCGTGGATATTGACCCGGAGGGCAAAATGACCTTTGCACTGCCCGAAGGGCCTTCCATCGCCGTGCTGCCATTCAACAATATGAGCGGAGATCCCAGTCAGGATTATTTTTGCGACGGCATAACCGAAAATATTATTGCTGCCCTTTCACACAATCCAGCGCTCTTTGTGATCGCCCGAAACTCGACCTTTGCCTACAAGGATAAGTCGGTTGATGTGCGGAAGGTAGGGCGTGAGTTGGGCGCACAATATGTGCTGGAGGGCAGCGTTCAGAAAACCGGAGAACGGATTCGAATCACAGCCCAACTCATAGATGCCAAGTCGGGAAACCACCTCTGGTCTGAACGCTATGATCGCGACTTGAAAGATATATTCGCCCTACAAGATGAAATCACACTTAAGATCATGGCGGGCCTCGGAGTTGAGCTTGGGGGAGAAGGGTTCTTGTCATTGTATAAAGGGATCAACAATCTGGAAGTCTTGAAGAGATATATGCAAGCAAGCGGGTACCTTCTGCGTATGAATAAAGAAGGCAATGTGCTGGCCCGGGAAAAGGCAGAAGAAATAATAGCACTGGATCCTGATTTTGCGGGAGCATATATTCTCATAGGCTATAGCCACATTTATGATTTGTTGTTTGGCACAAGCACGAGACCGCTCGTTTCCCTTGGGAAAGCCACGGAAGCAGCGCGAAAAGCCGTCACCCTGGATGATAACATTTCCGATACCCACGGCTTAATAGGCATTATTTTTTTAGCAAGAAAAGAGTATGAAAAGGCAATAGCCGAGGCCAAACGGGCAATCGCCCTCAATCCCAACAGCGCTGATGCCTACCATTTATTGGGGTTTGCCCTCCACTTTTCCGGCCGCCCGGTTGAAGGCATACGCTTTATTAAAAAGTCGATTTGGCTCAACCCTTTCCCCCCAGGCTTTTATTTAATGAATTTAGGCAATGCATATTGCGCAACAGGACAGTATGAGGAGGCCATAGAAGCGTTTAAAAAGAGCATCAAACAGGAGCCTAATAATATTGTTGCCCATGCGGGTTTGGCAGCAACCTATAGTTATATGGGCCATGAAAAGGAGGCCCATGAAGCAGCATTGGAAGTGCTTAAAATCGACCCTGAATTTTCTCCGAAAAAATCTGTAAAGACATTACCTATTAAAAACCAGGATAAGCTAAAGCGCTATATTGAAGCGCTGCACAAGGCGGGGTTGAAGTGATGGCTTCAAGTTGCTTCAGACAGGCGCCTATTGTGACAGGGGAAAGCTATGTTTTCTCCTGAAGCCGGTTGGGGGATTCAATTGGCCTTTCATTGTTCGCTCCTGTCCTGTTCATTTTCGTCTTTCCCTGGATTTACGACGAATCCCTCCTTAATTGCAGCCTTCATGAGGCGCTGATCAAAACAGACTATTGTCAATCTCCCAGGGTCTTCTTGAGAGGAGACCAGAGCAGAGGCAAGTTGGCAGGCATCAGCCGCACGCAGCGGATGAACCTCCAGCAGCCTTAGCGCCCTTTGCTTTACTTTTTCAATTGCTTTAACTTCATAGGCGCGTTCAATAAGATCATTCATACGAGTTTTAGCCTTCTGGAATTCAGTGTCACTGAACGTTTTATCTCTCACCTGCCGACATAGAGCGCTCATGACCTCCAGCCTGCTAAGACACCAGATCAGCATTTCTTGATCATGGGACAGGGTCTTCAGACAGTAATCAGTTTCTTCTTCATTCACTACCAGGGGAACGATGGCCGATGAATCCCAAAATTTCATCTCCCGGATCTCCTCTCTTCCAACAGGGCTTTAAGCACGCCGGGTTCACCCTTTTCTCGCGCCAAAATCACTTTTTCTCTGGCTAAGAGTTCTGGAGGAAACCCCTTCTTTTTGGGTGACGTCACTACGCCGAGCCCCTCCATCTCTTTGACCCACGGCGTTTTGTTGTCTTCAGTGTCCGCCTGGGAAACATGAATCATTCGGGCCAAAGGGGTATTTCTGTCAAGAATTTCAATCTGTTCCCCGCCCCGAACCAACCTGAGATAAAAACTAAGCCGGTTTTTGATCTCTGATATGTTTACTTGAATCATGTCATTTCTCCTTATTTGACGTGTTTTGCCTATAATGTCTATTCAATTATGGCCATAATAGCCTTTTTGATTCCATCTGTCAATCCCTCCCTTTCCTTTTAGTTGTCAGTTACAATAAAATGAGACTGGTATTTACACATATTGCACGTGTTTCCCCTAATCGGAGACTTTACAATTCTTGCAGCATAATGCAATTTTCTCGAAATAGTTTTTCGCGTATTCGCGATCGAGCGACCAAACATGTAACAGGTTTTTCTTGACAGTGATAATATTGATGGTCCTGTAAAAAGTCAGAAGCCCATTATGCGGTAGTTATGGTCATATGCTCATAACTACGGATAAATAGAACACCAAACTTTCTCAATTGGCTCCATGCCATTAGAAGATGCTCTTTGATAACATAAATAGCATGCATTTGACCGCATAGACTGCTCCCATGCGCTGTCTTATCACAACTGACCGCCTTTCGGACGGCAGTTGCCCTGAAGATGTTCACTCCGATGGCTTTTAAGGTAGCACAGAACCGAACGGCCTTGAGACCTCTAACTCTCAGGTGTTTAACACCGGTTCTTCTGTCGTATTCTGACACCGTAGCTTCAGAGCCTGAACGCCACCTGTAGCGGTCTTTAAACTCATCGGTTTGCTCATAGGCTCTTCGCTTTGACAATCTCATTTCTTTATCCGTATAGCGAAGATAATGATGCTTTTTGCCTTGCTTCACCGGGCAGGTGTTCCGATTCGGACAATTGATGCACTGCCGGGAATCAAACGCTACAGTGTGCCTGATTTTTTTCTTTTTTGTCCTAATAGGCTTATGGCCTTGCGGGCAAGAAACAATGGTTCTCTTTTCAGTCACTTCAAAATCCGACAGGCTGATACTATTTTCTTTTTTGCTGCCCATTGTAGGAGCA
>JAUWMY010000441.1 GCA_030612945.1 Desulfobacteraceae bacterium | reverse complement strand
TTTGTTGTCCGAAAGGACCAGAACTGGAAATTTTCGGCTCACAGCGACATCCACAAGGTTAGACCCAGGGGCCCTGATAATGTCTGAAAATACCAGGTCATACATAATTGAGAGCATCAGATCTCGCCCATCCTCGAACGTAGTTGCTGTGTCGAGCCGGCATCCCGGACATGCACCCAGGATCTGCTCCTCCAGGGTCTGGAGCACATCCGTTTGGCTGTCCACAGCCAACACACTTTTATTGTTCATGAATAAGTGTTCCATTAGCTTCCCTCCTTATCTATTGAGTGATCTATTCGACCCCTCGAATTAAAGAACGGTAAAGTCTGAGTCTAAATTTTGAAGTCTCATCGCGGATTAGAGTGACAACCTTTGCTCGCATCATGTAGGGTGGCATTTTATATGCCACCATAACCTCGGTCGGGTATAAAATCCGCCCCTACAATGCTTTTGTGCTACGTCCCTAACCTGGTTTTCACACTAATCCGCGATGATCCATTTTGAATAACTAAGAAAGCAAAGACTGTACCACTAATTCGAAACACTTAGGGCTCTCTCTATCTTGCTGTAATGAAAGGCAAATTTTGGAAAAGACCTGTTGGGAAAAGAATGGGGTCAGTGTGCCATGACACGCGTTGTGCCAAGCATATTGTGCCATGACACTTTTAACAGGGAGTGAGAATTTAATGAACTTTTATGCTCTCCATCATGTTATGTTCTTCAAGCTTACGATAAAGGGTACGCCGGCTGATGCCAAGCAAATGGGCTGCATGTGTTTTATTCCATTTGGCTTCTTCCAAAGCCAGTAATATGGCCTGAGGCGTATCAGCGTCTCCGATTCCAAATAATGTTTCTGGCCCGGCAAGGTCTGCAAAATCAGCCGGCAGATCGTCAACAGTGATTGTGGTATCCTTGCAGAGAATGCAGATGTGTTCCAGGGTGTTTTGTAATTCCCTGATGTTGCCGGACCAGGGGCACTGCATAAACTGCTTAAGCACATCTTTGGATACGTCCGTAATCTCCTTGCCCAGTTCATTGTTGAAATGTTTTAAAAAATGATGCAATAAAAGGGGGATGTCTTCCCTCCGATCACGTAATGGCGGCAGATTCAGTGCTACCACTCGCAGGCGGTAGTAAAGGTCTTTCCTGAATTCCCCGCGCCTGACCTTTTCCAGGAGTTCCTGGTTTGTTGCAGCCAGGACCCTGGCTTTCATTTTTTTTGGAGTTGTGTCTCCCACCTGCTCAAATTCCCTTTCCTGGAGCACTCTCAGAAGACGCTTTTGAAAATAGGGCGAGATATCTCCGATTTCATCAAGAAAAATTGTCCCGTCTCCGGCCTTTTGAAACCTGCCGACCTTGTCCTTGTCAGCGCCGGTAAAAGCGCCCTTGACGTGCCCAAAGAGTTCGCTCTCAAGAATTGTCTCCGATAGGGCCGAGCAGTTAACCTTGACAAAGGGTTTGTCCCGGCGTTTTCCACCGTAATGAAGGGCCTCTGCTACGAGTTCTTTTCCTGTTCCGCTTTCGCCTGTTATGAGAACCGTAGCTGACAGGTCTGCCAGATCTTCAATGAGCGAGTAGATTACTTGCATCCTCTCGCTTTTGCCTACAATGTTTTGGAAACGGTGGTGTTTCTCTATGTTACGCTCCAGGTTGGCCAAAGCCCGTTGGCTTTCCTCCAGCTCTGCAGTTCGTTGCTCAACAAGTTCTTCAAGGTGATCTTGGTATCTGGTTAATTCCTCCTCAGCCTTTTTTCGCTGGGCGATTTCGTGCTTTAGGTTCAAGTTTATTGTCTTTATTTTTTCTGTATGGGCCTCCATGCCTGTGTAAAGCCTGGCGTTTTCCAGTGAAACAGCGATTTGTGAGCCTAAGAGTTTGATCACCTCCAAACGCTTGGTCGCAAAAGCGTCCGTTAAAAGACTATTTTCAAGGTACAGCATGCCGATGAGCTCAGATTTATGAAGAAGAGGCCCGCATAGAATAGCTTTGGGCCGGTGGGCAATGATATAGGCATCGTTCATAAAGACACCGTCCTGGGCCGGGTTGTTTAGAATCACATATTCATGTGTCCTGGATACATAGTTTATAATGGCGGGCGGGAGGTTTTTGGCCTTTTCCACAGGAACGGAATGTAACAGTACAATGCTATCCTGTTCTACGGAGCTTTCTGCTTCGATGAACAGCTTGCCTTCAGACTGCAAAATCAGAATCCCTTTTTGGGCCCCGGCATTCTCAATTACAATTCTCATGAGTTTATTCAGAAGTTTGGTCATAACAATTTCACTGGAAATGGCCTTTGCGACTTTCATCACCGAGACCCAATCAAATTTTTTCCCAGAACCATTGACCGTCGTCTCAAATGTTTTTTTAAATGATTTAGTCTCGGGTTTGGTTTCATCCGGCGTTTTGCCAAGCAACTCAGGATACCGGGTATCCAGGTCCTTTACCTTGGCCAGAGCACCCCATCTGAGATAGCAATAACGGGCGTCTGTCATATACTTTTCAGCGTTCTTCTTTTTGTTGTTCGCAAGATAAAACCTCGCAGCCAGTTCATTTGCCAGGGCTTCTTCGTTTATGTATTCATGTTTTCCTGCAAGACTTATTGCCTGACCGTAAAACTCTATCGCCTTTGTATCTTCACCGAGAATGCGGCAGCGCTCCGCCTCCACCAGGTAAAACTTGTGGAGATAATTCATAGGGGCGTGATGGGCCCATTTTCTCATCTTTTTTTGATTCACGGCTACCTTTTTGAGGGTGCGCCTCTTTTCCAACTTTTGGGTGTCAGGAAACACTGCCAGCAGCGAAAGGGAATAATAGAAATGAAATAGAGAAAACCCGGCTTCCCCTGTCACGTTGTCGAGGTACTTTTCGGCTTTAGCGGCGTTTTCAATGGCCTGTTGGGACTCCTGAAATAGAAAGCAGAGTATGACTTTGCCAAAATATAGAACAAAAAGACTGTTTCCATCATTCGCCTGGAGATGACGCGGCAACATTTCCTGCTCGTTGTAGGCATTTCCGACTAATTGGCAGGGGCTTTCAGTCTTATCCAGCAGATTTAAGACGACCTGTTGAGTTATCTTATTGCAATAAAAAGGTATCTCTTGTTTGGCCTGACTAATGGCTTCATTGTATTTCTCAAATTCTTCTTCAAGCCCCCCAAGTTCTTTTCCGACAATAAATGAATTTGCACAATAATTTTGAGCAGCATAGGAAGCCCA
>JAUWMY010000070.1 GCA_030612945.1 Desulfobacteraceae bacterium | reverse complement strand
TTTGATTATGGCTCCAAGGTGCTCTGATCCTTGAAAATTCAAGAGATCTAGTCAAACCAGTTTGCCAAATTCGGACATCATGGACAGGGTTTTCCACCTGTAAGGCCGAAATGCGAATAACTAAAAACGTAATTTTTAAGTCCGGTTAATATAAATTTCAAAAACCGGCTTTGATCGGAATGGAGGAGTTTTGCCTAAAAAAAGTTAATCTTTTCTCTTGACTTTTTCCTGGTGCTCTACTCAGGTTCAAAGTTCAAAGGTTCACGCCTGCCCTCCCCGTCCCGAGACCTGGACGGGATCGGGAGGTGCGACTTGATATACATTCTTGAAACGACCGCACTGAATTCTACTCCAGGAGTTTCTACGCAACGGGAGAGGAAAGCCAGGTCTGGGCCAGGGGTTCAAGGTTAACTGATGAAAACTGCACAGTTTTGATATATTGAGTAAATACGCTAAATCTTCTACAATGACATTCATTTAAGGTTTGTATCCTTAATTTAGGTGCTTTAGGCACCCGCCGGAGCGGGGTTTAGATTTTCGGTGAAACTTTGAACTCTGAACCCGCGAATGGTTACAGATATTTCTTTGTCCCTAATGATTCTCACTTTTCAATATTCAATCGCCAATAGTCAATAGTCAATCAACAGCTTTATCCTTTATACAATTTCGGATTCAGCACGTCCCTCAACCAGTCACCCAGAAGGAGTATAACCAGTATAAAAATGATAAGAAGTACTCCGGGGAATAAGGTAATCCACCATGATCCGCTGAAGATATATTCAAAACCGGACCGGATGAGAGATCCAAGAGATGGCTTGGTAATGGGCATGCCTAAGCCTAAAAATGAAAGGGCAGCCTCACTCATCACGGCTTCTGCCACCTGAATGGTGGAAATAACCAGAACAGGCGTGAGGGTATTTGGTAAGACGTGGCGAAACATGATCTGCAAGCGACTGATGCCGATCACCCTGGCCGCCTCCACGTATTCCTTGTTCCTTTCCCCCAGTACCGATGCACGAACTGTCCTTGCATAAATCGGCCAGTGGGATATCCCAATAATAATAATCAATAACGGTACAGCCAGTTCTGCATAGCGGCCGACACCAAAAGCCAGCTTGAATATGGCGCTGGTAAAAATCGCAACGATAAGGTAGGGAATGGAAAATTGAATGTCGGTGATTCGCATTAGAAATGAATCAAGTTTTCCCCCGAGATAACCGGAAAAAAGGCCTACCAGGATCCCTACGAATGCCTGGAGTAAAACCGCACCGACTCCGATAAGAAGGGATACCCTCAAGCTGTAAATCATGGTGCTTAAAAGATCCCTGCCCTGGATGTCGGTTCCCAGAATGAAGCTCTTGCTGCCATCCTCCATCCATGCCGGCGGGGTTTCAGCATCCATGATATCAAAGGTTGTGGTGTCGTAGGTATTATAAGGTGCCAGAACCGGCGCCAGAATACAGATGACAACAAGAACTGAGAGGACCGAAAAACTTAGAATAGCTATGGGATCACGTTTGAAACTGTACAGCAGATAGGAGTTTTTGAATCGATTCCAGGCCTTCATTTTGTCCCTGCAATTCGTACCATGGGATTGACAAACCCGTAGACAATATCAACAATCGTATTGACAACCACGAAAATCACCCCCACAACCACCAGGTAAGCGACCAGAAGGGATGTGTCCGAGCGTTCAACGGCTTCAAGAAACATATATCCCATTCCATGCCAATTAAAAACAGTTTCCGTCAGAATTGTAAAGGCAAACAGAATTCCCAACTGAACGCCAAATACGGTGATTACCGGAAGCAGTGTGTTTTTAAAGGCATGCACATACCAGACCCGCTGGCGGTGGAGTCCTTTGGCCCAGGCAAACTTGATATACTCGGTTTCCAGGACTTCCATCATTTCAGCACGGACCAGACGGATAAAAAGCGGCAGCATAATCGATGAGAGGGATGCGCTGGGTAAAATCAGATGCTTTAATCCGTCCCAGGTGAAAAATCCGCTTTCCCATCCCCAGAGGTTAACTGTTTCTCCGCGCCCATAGGATGGCAGCCAGTTCAATTCCACCGCAAAAAGATAGATCAAGGCAATGGCCGTAAGAAATACCGGGATGGCTACACCAACGGTGCTGGCCGCCATTACAATGCGGGAAAACCAGCTTTTGGGATAAATGGCGGCATAGATTCCTGCCGGAATAGAGACAAGGATGAGGATAAGGGCAGTGACAAGGACCAGTTCAATGGTTGCGGGGGCCTTGGATACAATGACTTCAAGGGCCGGTTTCTTGTAGAAAAAAGACAGCCCCAGATCACCTTTACACGCATTTATTACAAAGCGGAAATATTGGGTATAGAAGGGATCATTTAAGCCCAGTTGATCCCGTATAACCTCGCGTTCGGCCGGCGTGACCCGCTCTCCAACCAGGTCTCTGACCGGATCGCCAATCTGCTGCTGGATCACAAACCCCACCAAGCTGATCACCAGCATTACAAAGATGGCTTGAATGATACGTCTTACGATAAACGCGAACATGACAGGCCTTTGTATCTAACCGCACAAGTTGAAAAATTTTGGGGCAGGCGCGTTATCTTAGGTAACGGCCGCCTGCCCCTTTTGTTTCATTCGCCGTTCGTGGTCCTTCGCACCCAAAAACCCTAAGAGGCATTTCCAAAGATTGCATCTTTCCAACGGCCAAAGGACCACTGTCAACTGGTATGTTTGTTACTTATACACCAGATCACCAAAATACGGAAAGTTCATGGTGTTCACGATATGCTTGATGCCCACCTTATTCTTTCCAGCATAGGAATGGTTCTGCCAGTGAAACGGCACAAACGCCGCGTCATCATACAGAATTTTTTCAATTTCCTGCAGAATCGCTGTCCGCTTTTTCAGGTCGGTCTCAGACTGGGCCGCCATGGTCAGCTCATCGATCTTGGGATTGCAATAATTTCCGCTGTTATACTGTCCATAACCGGTTTCCTTGTTTGGACACATCGTTAGAAACTCACTGAAATTACCGGAATCTTCCGTATCCGAGTGCCACCCGATCAATTGCATATCGGCCGCCTGGGCATCAAACTCATCCCAGTACTGTGCCTTGGGCATGGTCTTAAGATTCACCTTGATTTTAATTTTTGACAGCATGACGACCATGGCCTCGGCGATCTTTTCGTCATTGACATACCGGTTGTTCGGAGCAATCATGGTGCACTCAAAGCCGTTTTCCAGCCCGGCTTCTTTCATCAGGGCCTTGGCCTTTTTCAGATCATAGCGGGGAACCAGTGCAGGATCGTACCCCAGATAACCTTTGGGGCCCTGTTGACCGGCCGTGGTGGCAGTGCCTTTCATGATCTTTTTGACAATACCTTCATTATTGATGGCGTGGACAATGGCCTGGCGTACGCGTACATCCTTGAACTCTGCGCGCCGTTTTTGGTTCAACTGAACGGTGATAATCCGGCCACCGGAAACGGTTACCATTTTGGCTTTTTTGTCACTGCGGATTCTCTTAAAATCCTGGGGCGGCACCGGAGAGATAAAATCCACGTCCCCTGAAAGCAGTGCTGCCACCCGTGTGGCATCTTCCTTGATCGGGGTCAGAATGATCTTATCCACATTTCCGGGGCAATTCTTGTCCCAGTAATCGGCGAATCTGTCAAAAACATACTTTGCACCCTGTTCCCATTCGGTGACCTTATAAGCGCCTGTGCCGGATTCATTTTTGAGCGCAAAGGAAGGGCCGATCTTTACGACAGCGTCTTTGGGCTGGCCGGTTTCATCCTTGCCAGTGTAAAACTTGCTGTCTAAGGGAAAGATATAGGGGGCCATGTTTATAAGGAGTGCGTAAGGTTTCTTGGTCTTGATATCAACCGTGTAATCATCAACGATATGGCAGCCGTCAAATGGTTCAAAAAGTCCTTTAAAATCCGGGCTTTCATAAAAGCGATTAAAGGTAAATTGCACATCTTTGGCGGTAAATGGGTTACCACTGTGGAATTTGACTCCCTTTCGCAAATAAAAGCGCATTGTTAGGGCATCTATGCGCTCCCACTTTTCGGCCAGGCGTGGTTCAAAACTCATATCCTGGGCATAGCGCACGAGGGGATCAAAGACCCAATGTGAAAACTGGAGCATTCCACCTGACAACTGTACCTGGGGATCCTGTGATACGGGACCAGCATCCAAGCCCACTTTCAGTGTTTTTGCTCCTGCTACTGCCCCCAAAGAAAATAAAAACAAGACAGTTAAACAAAGTACGAATAATTTTTTCATGGTAGCCTCCTTTTTTGGTTTATGTTTTTTGTTAGTCCTTAACCCGGATAAACTGTAAATCCAGGACACGAAATACAAAACAAATTGTTATAAGTTATTGATAAAAACCTCCTTTTTTCGAGAACGAGCATAGAAAGTTTTGGTTTTTGTGTCAAGGGAAAAGGGTCACACAATATGCGTTATTTCAATATTTCCCCATTTATCATTGAGGTATTCTGCCACTAATCGGCGATGACAGTGATCAGGCTTATCCTCACTGCACAATAAGCATCCTCTGTCAAATATATCTTTTGAAAGCTTTTTTTCAATTCGCCTGCTTGACAACAAGGCCGTAAAATTCTTTTCATACAAAGCCCAGTCACCTTTATTCTTCTTATACTCATCTAAGATTTCTTTTGCAGGAGCAAACTCCGGGACATGCATATAATCAATATCGCATATGGTTTTTAGAAAGTAACTAAGATCGTCCTTTTTTGCAAAACCGGCAAGCTGTGAGACATTATTCAGGCGTACATCTATAATGCGTTTCACACCCCTTTCACATAGCTGTTCAAAAAAGTATTCAGCAGTTTTCTTGGTAAAGCCTATAGTAAAAAGCTGGATTTTATCCATGCAATTCCCATCCTATGATCTTTTTCCATGTTCATTATCAAGCTCTTCCGTATGGGCTATTTTCTTGCCCTGAATATCGTATACGCTCTGGATGATTTCTTCCGTGTTCTTAAATAAATTAGTCTCCTGTATTTTCAATATGCGCATCAACCTCTTGATCGAATCATCGTTCTCCTCAATAGAGCCATCTTCCAGAATATGCCTTATCCTAATTCCATTTTTGCGAAGGTGCCTGCATACCAGGATAGTCCTGTGACATGTAACAGGGTCCTTTTCTGCGCACATCAGAGCAATGCGATAAGACTCCATCCCTTTCCTCAATCTCTGGATTCCCTGGTGAAAGAGGTCTGTCTTTGCAAGGCAGTCATACTGGACCTTGCCATCCACATAACAGGTTGGATCATCGCTCCGGGGCCCCAGTTCTTTTCCCAAAAACACGTATGTAATACCATGTTTTTCTAATTCTTTTTTTATTGTTTCACGGTTAAACTGTGGATTGAACTTGCTATATGGCTGCGAACGAACGTCACAGACTGCTGTTATCGAAAACATTGACAGAAGCTCTAAAAATTTATCAAATGGGTGTGTTGAATGGCCAATTGTGTACAGTTCGTGCATTCGTTGTTCCTCTTCAAGAGACTTTTTTGACAGGATTGACAGGATATTCAGGATCTTAGTAACCGTTCATGGGTTCAAAGGTTGCATTCTCATCACAATACGTCATTTTGTAAACGTTTTGTACGTGAAAACGGACCGCTTCCACATCCCCACAAACCTACCCGCCATTGCCGACCTCTTGGGATATGTCCGTTCCGTAAATGACAGGCGAGGCAGGCGGGTCTGGAACATGGTATTTGGGAATTATGTGGCAAATCCAGCATTTTTTACGAGGACTTCGGGTCTTCAATTTTGTCCTTGTCCCTAACCCTTAATCCAGCTTTCAGCGGGAAACTCTGTCGAAGATCCCGTCTAAAGCGAAGCGAAAGCGGGGAACCTGTGAACGTTTACGACGTGAAACACCTTAAAACCAATACCCAATACCCAGTACCCAGTACCCAATACCCAATCCCCAATCAGACGATGATTGCAGCCACAAGGTTGTAGCAGTAACCTTCATAGGGCTCACCAATACTCACGGTTAAATACACATTTTCTTCCGTTATTGGGTATTCCCCAATGTCTTTATTGAAGTATTTGGTTTCAATCAGGGGATCAGTAACGGATAACCAGTATTTGACGCCGTTCAAATTGAATTTTGCGCGTATTTTCTTGAGCAGGTTTGGCCCTTCATCAACAGTAATGCGTAGGTTGCGTGGTTTTACAAGAACCAGTGAGGATTCCACTGTTTCCTCAGTTATATTCAGGGGTATCCTGTCGTTCAGACCATTATGGCTGTGATGCCCATTTATCCATAAAGACTGAACATCATCACATAGCCCTGGCAAGTCTGATATGGAGAGTTTTCCTTTCTTAACCCATTGGCCATCATCTATGATATAGTTTTCCGACTGATAAGAATGCGGGCTATGTCTTGTTAATGGAACAGATATAATATCCAGCAACTCTGGCATTCCTCCATCCCGAAAACTTATATGTTTAGGGGAGAGTTCGCCGGTTTCCATCTGGCCCACCGGTCTGATCCACTCACCATTTTGTCCCTCTGTAGCCTCCTTGCCGGCGATGCAACAACCTGAATATTTCCGTGAATTGGCCAGGCATATTATTTGCTTATAGAAATATTTCCCCTTGGAATCAGCAACATCAATTCCCATAGCCAAATTGTATTTACACAAATAATAAAGACGAAGAATTTTTAGTTCGTCATAATTGACTTCCCCGTGAAATGTATCATAAACTGGTTTTAACAGGTCAGGACCAAGCGTTTCAAATGTTTTAGTGACAAGGGTTTTCTGGTCAGGTGGTATTGTTGAAAGCGTTAATAATCCATCTGATCTGACTGCATTCCCTTCCTGCAGATACTTGAATAAGTGATCTAAAACCGTACCCTGCTTAATGTTATAATCGGTCATTATTTTGCTAACAGAATGTCCGGAATTGTATGCTTCTCCGATGACAATATATCTTTTCTTGCGAGTAGAAGCTTTGGCGCTTGTCTTTGCTTTCTTTTTTCCCTTTGGTCTTTCTTCAATCTGATGCGCATGACAATATTCTTTAATGGTATTCAAAAAGTGAGAGCCATATTTCTCGTATTTTATTGCCCCGACACCATGAATATCCAACAAAGTGTCCCCGGTTTGTGGGAAAAAGATGGCCATTTCCACCAGCGTCTTGTCTGAAAAAATCACGTAAGGCGGCACATCAGCTTCGTCCGCTAAAGCCTTCCTTTTTTTCCGAAGTGCATCAAACAGGTCTCTCTCATAGTCCGGATCGGTTTGCTTTTCAGTGGTTTCGTCCTCCTGTTCATATTCGAGCATCCCAAGAACGGTTTCTTTCCCTTTTAAAACATCCCATGCCTTTTCCGTGAGTTTTAAGCTCCCGAACTCCATATCCTGAACAATGAGGCCTTTCTGGGTAAACTGTCGAGACAGATGGAACCACTGTCTTTTTGAATATTCCTGCCCAATTCCGTAAGTGGACAGATGTTGATGTCCAAAACTTAATACCTTCTTTGCCTTTGAGCTGCGAAGCACATCAATGATATGGCCTGCGCCAAACATCTCACCGGTTCGTCTTAGGCAGGACAGAAATTTTTGAGCAGGAATGGTTATATCCACGAGATCTCTTTTCCCTGCCTTGCAATTGTCACACATATTACATTCTGAAGCCGGATATGTTTCTCCAAAATAGTTTAGAAGAGGGATACGTCGACACACTTCGGTTTCAACCAAACGCAACAGGGCGTTTAGATGAATAATCGCCACCCTTTGTTCGTGGTTCTCTTTCTTATTGATAAAATATTTGATTTTCTGGATATCTCCATAACTGAACAACAATAGACAATCGGACCGGAGACCATCGCGTCCGGCCCGTCCGATTTCCTGATAATAACTCTCAATAGTTTGCGGTAGATCATAGTGAACCACAAAGCGGACGTCTGGTTTATCAATCCCCATGCCAAAGGCAATAGTTGCTACAATAATTTGTGCGTCATCCCTGATAAAGCGTTCCTGGTTTTCATTGCGCTCTTTATCCGTCAGCCCTGCATGATAGGGCCGCACGGAAAAGCCTTCGCTTCTTAAGGCCTCATAAAGATCATCTACCTGCCTGCGGGAAAAACAGTAGACAATCCCGGACTGATTCGGGAATTTTTTAATGAATTTAATAGTTTGATCAAGGGGATTGTATTTAGTAACGATCTGGATAAAGAGGTTTTTTCTGTCAAAACTGTCAATAAATTCACTGGAGGCGTCAAATCCAAGGTTAGCCTTAATATCCTCCCTTACCCTTGGTGTTGCCGTGGCCGTAAGTGCAATACAGGCTGCCTTTGGAAAACGATCTCTAACTTGAACCAGTTGCCGATATTCCGGCCGGAAATCGTGCCCCCATTGGGAAATGCAGTGGGCTTCGTCAATGGTCAGGCAATCCACCTCTACGGAAGAGAGCATATCTAACATGTTTGCTTTTAACAGTGCCTCTGGAGCCAAATAGAGTAATTTGATCGTTCCCCGCTTTATCCGATCCACATTACGCCGGTATTCCCCAAGAGACAAGGAGCTGTTCAAGAATACCGCGGAAACGCCCATTTGCACTAATTGTTCCACCTGATCCTTCATTAACGAGATCAGAGGAGAAACAACAATGGTTAGTCCCTCAAAGATGAGGGCCGGAAGTTGATAGCAGAGGGATTTCCCACCCCCGGTTGGCATAATGACCAATGTATCATTCTTCCGCAGGACATTTTTGATGATATCAGCCTGAAGAGGTCTGAACTCATCATAACCGAATACATGTTTAAGAATGTGTTCTGCCTTATCTATCATAATCAAATCCTGCTTGAATAATTCGTGATTTCTAAATCCATGTGCAAAGGGCGTGTAACTACTCAGGTTCAAAGTTCAAAAGTTCAAAGGTTCACGGTTCAAGGTTGATGGTTTCGTAAAAAGCTATGTGATACCGCTCTGCGGCACTGTAACCGAAAATAACTTACCAATCATATCAAAAGGTTATGATTTAGTTATTTGAAAGTCGTCACTCCGGTAAAAACCGGAGTCGAGAAACGTAACTCGTTCGGGCGATCACAACCGGATTAATGACTTGACCGAACTAAAATAGCTGTCTATCCTTTTGGAGTTTAGGCGTGAGCCTTTTATAAAATCCTTACGGATAAATTCCACCCGAACTTAATGAGTTACCCAGAAACTCTGTAACCAATTGAAAAAACTGGATTCCGGCTTTCGCCGGAATGACAAAAAATAGTGTTTTTTGACTTACACCGAAGTCGTTTTATTGATACATTGCTGCTATCGAGTAACTACCGGCAATTACATGGTTTTTAAGTATTACTTGCTCTTGTTCAAGTTCGTTGCTCATAGGCTGCCGCTTGCGGCATAAACCAGCTTTTTACGAGTTCATCAATATGAAAATCATTATTTTTGTGTGTTTTGTGCCTTTTTGCGGTTATATCAAATATAGCCATAGAGATCCATCGCCCCATTCGACCATGCCCTGTGTTTCTCGGCTATGTGCTCTTGTATCTCCTTCGGGTCCCCAAAATAGATGCAATGGGCCAGGCACACGTTGTCGGCGCAGGCGGGTAGGAGCCCCTGATCCACCCGGTGATAACAGAGGTTACACTTTTGGGCGATGCCTTCGTCCGCATCAAAGGCTATGGCATCATA
>JAUWMY010000159.1 GCA_030612945.1 Desulfobacteraceae bacterium | reverse complement strand
GGTGGCTCTGACCCAATCTTGTTGCAGCCTCAAAACAATATGGCCAAAACCCATAAAGACATCGTCCGTTCAATGCACAGTGAAATAGATAACCTTGACCGTGAAATAGCGCTTTGTGTAAAGGATAAAACCGAGCTTCATAAATTCCTCGAGAATCAAAAGGTACTTCTTGCCTCCACACCATCTATTTGGCCAACCAAAGGATGGCTGAGTTCACGTTTCGGGTATCGAACTTCTCCCTTTACGGGCAAAAAGGAATTCCACAGGGGAATTGATATAGCCACCAGGATGGGTGCACCAATCGTTACCCCGGCAGATGGGATTGTGTCAAAAATCTATAAAGACCGTGGATATGGAAATGTAGTATCCGTTAGTCACGGCTATGGTGTGGTCACCAGATATGCCCATCTTAAAAAGTCCCTGGTAAAAAAGGGGCAATATGTTAAGAGGGGTGAAACCATTGCCCTCGTAGGTAATAGTGGTCGATCTACTGGACCCCACTTGCACTATGAGGTCCATCTGAACAGGGTTGCTGTTGATCCCCAGCGATATATCCTTAATTAGTGACATAAACCATCCCGCAGTAGGGGGTTAGTCCTAGCTTTGCTATGCGGGTTAGATAGTGATTTGTGATGCCCTATGGAATTAAGTTTAAATGGCAAAATCCAAATGTCAAATCAAATCCAAAGCCCCAATGTCAAAACGCTTTCCAGAACTATCAGTTATTTATTTTTTCCCCATTGTGCATCTTCACCAGTGTAGGCTGTGTTTGAATTAGTGGGTGGACATATATTTTAGCATTTGTCATTTGACATTCATTTGAAATTTGGGCTTTGACCTTTGTCATTAAAATTCTTTGTGTTTATATATTTGGACCCTTTTGGGGTCACCATTCAAGCCACCCTTTTTAGGGGTGTTAGTTGACTAGTGCCCATCCTTTGTCGGTCTCAGCAAAGACACATCAGCATATAATTCCTTGATTTTTGAGAGTAAAAGTTTTTTAATATTAGCGGCATTGGGTTTTGTCGATCCAGTAATATGATACAGGCCACCAATGTCTAATAAATTTTAATAATTTGGCAGGAAACCATGTTTGGAAAAGTTATAAAAGGTGTTTTTGGTAGTAAAAATGAGCGGGAACTGAAGCAAATGGCTCCCCTTGTGGACAAGATTAACAGTCTTGAACCTGATGTTCAGGCCCTCTCGGACGCAGAGCTTCTGGCAAAGACCGCCGAGTTCAAAGAGCGAATATCAAGAGACGAGACCCTGGACCAGCTTCTGCCGGAGGCATTTGCTGCGGTGAGAGAGGCATCTGTGAGGGCCCTGGGAATGCGGCCATTTGACGTTCAGTTGGTCGGAGGTATCGTACTTCACCGGGGCAAGATTGCTGAAATGAAGACAGGGGAAGGGAAGACCCTGGCTGCGACGCTTCCCCTTTATCTGAACGCCCTGACGGGTCGTGGAGTTCACCTGGTGACGGTCAATGATTATCTGGCACAACGGGATGCTGAATGGATGGGAGGGATTTATAAGGCCCTGGGGCTTTCTGTGGGGGTAATTGTCCATGGGATGGATGATTCAGAGCGGAAAAACGCATATGAATGTGACATCACCTATGGAACGAATAATGAATTTGGGTTTGATTATCTCCGGGATAACATGAAATTTGACTTCAGCGATTTTGTTCAGAGGGATTTCTATTATGCCATCGTGGATGAGGTCGACAGTATCCTTATTGATGAATCAAGGACCCCGTTGATTATTAGCGGCCCGGTGGAGCATAGTGAGAACAAGATCTATATGGAGGTCAAGCCTCTTGTCATTAATTTGAAGAAAAAGCAGGCCTCGGTCATCCGCTCACTCCTGACGGAGGCGCGGCAGGAACTTGGGTCAGGGGACTTGCAGGAAAAGACCATTGAAACACTCCTTCAGATCAAAAGGGGTGATCCCAAGAATCCTGTTTTTCTGGATATTCTTGCTGAAAATCAGGCACTGAAAAAGCAGATAGATAGGACAGAGAGCATGCTGAGCTCACAAAAGCTTTTACCTGAACTGGATCAGACCCTTTACTGTGTCATTGATGAGCGGAGTAATTCAGTGGAACTCTGTGAGAAAGGGATCAAGATGCTTTCGAGTGGTGGGCTTGGTGATTTTCTGCTACCTGACATAGATGCAGACAGCCACTCTGTTCGGGAAGATGCGCAATTGAGTGACGAGGAAAAAACTGAACGCCTCAAGGAACTTGAAGTCCAGTACATGAGAACATCGGAGCTCCTGCATTCGACCCAGCAGCTTATCAAGGCTTACTGGCTCTTTGAAAAGGATGTTCAGTACGTTATCAAAGACGGTCAGGTAATGATTGTTGATGAGTTTACAGGCCGTATGATGCCGGGTCGCCGCTGGAGTGACGGATTGCACCAGGCCGTGGAGGCCAAGGAGGGTGTGAGTGTTGCAGGAGAGAATCAGACCCTTGCGACAGTTACATTTCAAAATTTTTTCAGGATGTATGAAAAACTCGCCGGGATGACCGGAACGGCCGATACTGAGGCGGCTGAATTCAACAATATCTATAAGCTGGATGTGGCGGTCATTCCCACAAACCAGAAGATGATCCGAACCGACTATTCCGATGTGATTTATAAGACTGAGAGGGAAAAATTTAAGGCCGTTGTTGATGAGATTAAAGAGCTCTATGACAAGGGGCAGCCTGTCCTGGTGGGAAGTGTTTCCATTGAGAAATCGGAAATCCTGGATAAGATGCTTGTAAGGGCAGGAATTCCCCATTCCGTGCTCAACGCCAAGCATCATCAGAAGGAGGCGGAAATTATCGCCAATGCCGGGCAGGAAAAAAATGTCACTATTTCCACCAATATGGCAGGTCGTGGAACCGACATTGTCCTTGGCGAAGGTGTAACAGATCTGGGAGGCCTTCACATCCTGGGTACAGAGAGACACGAGAGTCGTCGTATCGATAACCAGCTCAGGGGCCGCTCGGGAAGGCAGGGTGATCCCGGGTCATCACGCTTCTATCTTTCCCTTGAAGATGATCTTCTAAGGATATTTGGGTCTGAGAGGATTTCATCCATCATGGAGCGTCTGGGCATGGAAGAGGGCGAACCTATTGAACACGCCTTAATCTCCCGGGGTATTGAGAATGCCCAGAGAAAAGTGGAAGGACACAACTTTGACATAAGAAAGCATTTGCTCGAATATGATGATGTAATGAACAAACATCGGGAGATCATCTATTCTCTTCGGAAAGACATCCTGGATGGCCATGGACTCGGAGAGATTATCGAGGGAATGATAGATGAGAAGGTTGCGGCACTGGTGGAACAATGGATCGATCCCAAGGAGCATTCCGAAAACTGGGAAATCCAGAGCCTGACGGATAATATTTCCAGGCTGTTCGGATTCCGGCTAAAAATTGGCCCGGAAGATATTGGAGAAGAGGCCTTTGACGGCTTGAAATGGGAGGATTTAACTGATTTAGTGGGAGAACAGGTCCGCAGCGCCTACCAGCAGAAGGAAAAGTTATTTGGAAAGGAAGACCTGGAGCAGCTTGAGCGGTTTGTGATTCTTCAGATCATCGATAACCAGTGGGTGGCCCATCTTCAGGACATGGAACATATGAAGGAGGGAATTGGTCTCAGGGGTTACGGACAACTTGATCCTCTCAAAGAGTACCAAAAGGAAGGATTTGCCCTGTTTGGAGAGCTTATGGATCGGATTCGGGAGGAGACCTTGAACACCCTTTTCCGGATACAACTGATCCGACAACGACCTGATGAGATACCGAGTAAGAAGAAAAAACCTTTACAATTAAGCCACGGAGGCGACGGGTCACAGCCCGTCACGGTACGACGCAAGGAAAAGAAGATAGGGAGAAATGCCCCCTGCCCGTGTGGCAGCGGGAAGAAATATAAAAAGTGCTGCGGGGCTAATAAGTGATGCAACAAAGTGAGCATATGGTTCAGGGCTTTAAGGCTTCAGCAGTGAAGGCAGGCCTTAAAAAGGACAAGGGCCTGGATTTGGCACTTATTTTTTCAGAAAGGGAAACGGCGGTTGCAGGAGTGTTTACCACCAACAAAGTCGTGGCAGCTCCTGTTATCCTGACCCGGGAACATACTAAAAATGGACGGGCACGGGCCATTATCGCCAATGCGGGAAATGCCAATGCCTGCACCGGAAAAGCAGGGTTTAATGATGCCCGCCGAACTGCTGAACTTGTGGCGGACAGGCTGGGTATTGGATCTGATGAGGTGCTCGTGGCCTCCACAGGCGTTATCGGTCAACCACTGAATGTGGACAATATTGCACAAGCCCTGCCCGCCCTGGTTGAACGTCTTTCCCCAGATGGAATACCCACGGCGGCCCGGGCAATTATGACTACGGATTCATTTGCCAAGATCAGCCATTTTGAGGGTCACGCCGGGGGACGGCCTTACAGGATTCTGGGTGTTGCCAAAGGCGCCGGCATGATCATGCCGAATATGGCCACCATGCTCTGCTTTATTGTAAGCGATATCCGGATCGATTCTCATGACCTGAACGGCGTACTTTCTTCCTCGGTTGAGACCACATTTAATCGAATCACGGTAGACGGAGACACCAGCACCAATGACACGGTCCTGGTCATGGCCAATGGTATGGCAGGGAACACGGCCCTGACAGAAGCGGACTCCAAAGGTTTTGCCCGGGGCCTGGAGACTGTCATGGGTGAGCTGGCTCAAATGATCGTGCGAGACGGAGAGGGTGCCACCAAAGTGATACATATGGAGATAAAAGGCGCCTACAGCGCCTCCGACGCCCTGAAAGCTGCAAGGACGGTGGGTAATTCCAGCCTTGTCAAGACTGCCTGTTACGGCCAGGATCCCAACTGGGGCAGGATCATGGCTGCCCTCGGAAGGGCAGATATTGTAATGGATGAGGAGAAGGTTGATATATGGGTTAATGATATACTGATTGTGTCAGCGGGTCTGGGAAAGGGTCAGGAGGCTGAAAAAAAGGCAGCCGAAATAATGGTCCGGAAAGAATACACTATTACCATAGATCTCCACCAGGGCAATTTTGAGGACCGGATTATCACCTGCGATCTCACCCACGAATATGTGTCAATCAATGCAAGTTACAGGACGTGAGCAAATAATCAACTACCACCCCTAAAAGAGGTGGCTTGAATGGTGACCCTAAAACGGTCCAAATATGTAAATAAAATGAATTCGAATGACAAAGGTCAAAGCCCAAATTTCAAATGAATGTCAAATGACAAATGCAAAAAAAATAGATGCCCACCCATTAATTCAAACGCAGTCTACACTGGTGAAGATACACAATGGGAAAAAGATAAGTAACTGATCGTTGTGGAAAACACTTTGACATTGAGGTTTTGGATTTGATTTGACATTTGGATTTTGTCATTTGAACTTTATTCCATAGGGCATCACAAATCACTATCTAACACGCATGGCAGCGCTGGGACCACCCCGCTACTGCGGGATGGTTTAAGGGATTAATTAATCTCCTAATTTAAATCCCTTAAGAAGACCCTTTGCCGTGTCTTCGAGCGTTTTCGACTCACTTTTATCCCCGCTTTTCCCTGGCAGAAGCTTTTGCAACTCATCGGTGTCCAGGATACCCTCTGTGAGACCTTGTTTCAGCATCCCCTTCAAATCAGGCCGAAACTTCGGAGAGTCAAAAGTACCGGTTATCAATATTGGGACCGTCAGTCCGGCTCGCTCCATACTGCCGCCCTGTCCCTTAATGGTACCCACAAATTTTGGTTCCACCCGAAAGTCCAATTTCTCTTTGACCAGTTTCGCCTTTCCTGCAACCTTAACCCGCAGGAACGGAGATATAAGGGCCGTATTGGATGTCTTCACAACGCCCTTGGTAATGGTAAAAGGGGCGCTTAGCTCTGTAAAGTCAGTCCGTGGCCGCTTGTCCCCCTTCTCAGCCGTACCAAAAGTGGATGTCACATTGCGCGCCATGCCCGCAAGGTCGATCCCCACGATGGCCCCATCCGCAAAAATAAATTGGCCCTTGCCGTTGAGGCTCCGCTTGATCCTGTCAGCATCATCTCCAACCATTGTGATTGCCACATCGGACTGGAGAGTGCCCTCGATAATATCCTTATTGAGTAAGTCCTTTAAAAGAGGGCCAGCCTGGATCGCCTTTGTATTTAGTTTCATACTGCTCTTTGGAGTATCCTTGCGCGCATCGAAGGAACCATTGGCCAATAAATCACCATCGTAAAGTTTGAGCTTCAAGGGGTCCATCTTAAACAGCCCATTTTTCCCGGTGACCTTCAGATAAAGGTCCTGCATCCTTACACCATGCGCCTTGA
>JAUWMY010000090.1 GCA_030612945.1 Desulfobacteraceae bacterium | reverse complement strand
GCCTTTGAGGTTCTATTTATGGAAGATATCCCGCCAAAAGTTTCCATCGATGAGGCGGTTGAAATAGGAAAAAAATTTGGAGGGGATGATTCGGCCAGCTTTATAAACGGCATACTGGATAGCATTTACAACACTCTGCTGCAGCAAGGCCGGCTAAATATTTAGGAATCAGGAGCCAGAATTCAGAAGACAGAACCATTTTAAGTTGCTGGAATAATACTGAAGGAAAATCTGACTATGAAATATAATCCGCAGAAACTGGAAGCCAAATGGCAAAAATCCTGGGAAAAGGACAATCTATTCAAAGTCTTTGAAGACCCGTCTAAAGAGAAATATTACCTGCTGGAGATGTTTCCGTATCCTTCAGGTAAAATACATATGGGGCATGTACGGAATTATACCATTGGCGATGTAGTGGCGAGATACAAGAGGATGTGTGGTAAGAATGTGCTTCATCCCATGGGATGGGACGCCTTTGGAATGCCTGCGGAGAATGCGGCCATTGAGAATAACACGCATCCGGCCCAGTGGACCAAAGCAAATATAGAGGCCATGAAAAGCCAACTCAAGAGAATGGGTTTTAGCTATGATTGGGACCGGGAGCTGGCCACCTGTGATCCGGACTATTACCGCTGGGAACAGCTCATGTTCCTGAAGATGTATGAGAAAGGCCTGGCCTATAAAAAGAGGACCTACGTCAACTGGTGTGATAAATGCCAGAGCGTTCTTGCAAACGAACAGGTAGAAAACGGTTGTTGCTGGCGTCATACGGATAAGGAAGTGACAATTAAGGAGATGGACAGTTGGTTCCTGAAAATAACTGCTTACGCGGAGGATATCCTGAATTACTGCGATAAACTCCCGGGATGGCCTGACAGGGTGTTGACAATGCAGAGGAACTGGATCGGAAAGAGCTATGGCGCCATCATCCGATTTCCACTGGTTGGCTCAGATGAGGTTATTGAGGTTTTCACCACTCGACAGGATACGGTTTTCGGGGCAACCTTTATGTGCTTTGCTCCCGAACACCCGATGGTTAAGGAAATGGTGAAGGGGCTGCCCCAGGAGAAAGAAGTTGCGGAATTCGTGGAGCGAACCCTCAGGATGGACACCTTTATGCGCACAGCAGATCTCACGGTGAAGGAGGGGGTATTTACCGGGAGATATTGTCTCAATCCTGTGACCGAGGAACAGATACCCATATATGTGGCTAATTTTGTCTTGTTTGATTACGGCACAGGGGCCATTATGGCCGTTCCAACGCACGACCAGAGGGATTTTGAGTTTGCCAGAAAGTATAACCTTTCCCTCAG
The DNA here is from genome assembly GCA_030612945.1 of Desulfobacteraceae bacterium. Taxonomy (GTDB): domain Bacteria; phylum Desulfobacterota; class DSM-4660; order Desulfatiglandales; family Desulfatiglandaceae; genus 4484-190-2. The sequence goes on along the minus strand of JAUWMY010000090.1, from coordinate 7,121 downwards.
AGTTGTGATCAAACCAGAGGACCGGGATCTTAGTGAAGAAACTATGACAGAGGCCTACGTGGATGAAGGGATTCTGGTCAATTCCGGCCCTTTTAATGGCCAGCGTAACCTGGAGGCATTGGATAGCATTGCTGAGTATCTGGATTCAAAGGGGTTGGGTTCCAAAACAGTGAATTTTAGAATACGGGACTGGGGCATATCGCGGCAAAGATACTGGGGGGCTCCAATCCCGATTATATACTGCGAGAAATGTGGTGCGGTTCCGGTTCCAGAGGAGGATCTCCCTGTCGTTCTTCCTCTGGATCTGGAAATGAGACCTAACGGCGGGTCCCCCCTGCCATTTGAGGCATCCTTTTATGAAACAACCTGTCCCAAATGCAAAGGAAAGGCAAGACGTGAAACAGATACCATGGATACCTTTGTGGAATCCTCCTGGTATTTTGATCGATACGCCTGCCCCGATTACGATAAAGGGCCCCTCGACTCAAAGAGTGTGGACTATTGGATGCCCGTGGATCAGTATATCGGTGGCATTGAGCATGCCATCCTTCATCTTCTTTATTCGCGTTTCTACACAAGAGTGCTTAAAGATTTTGGGTATCTAAAAATAGCTGAGCCATTTACTAAGCTGTTAACCCAGGGGATGGTGTGCAAGGAAACTGAGGAATGTCCGACCCATGGATACCTTTACCCTGACGAAGTCAAGGACGGTCGGTGCGTACACTGCCAGGCCGAAGTGATGATCGGCAACACGGTCAAGATGTCCAAGTCAAAGCGAAATGTGGTGGATCCTGAGGATTTTCTGAACAGGTATGGCGCGGATACAGTTCGAATGTTCTGTCTATTTGCTTCGCCACCTGAGAAAGGCCTGGAATGGAATGATCAGGGGGTAGAGGGATCATACCGGTTCCTGAACCGTGTCTGGCGTCTTGTGGTTGATAATTTTGATGATATTATAAAAGTTCCCGTCCATGACAGTAAACAGCCCTTGACAGGACAGTTAAAAGATCTCCACCGCAAAACCCACCTGACTATCAAGAAGGTGACGGATGATATCGAGAATCGGTTTCACTTTAATACGGCTATTTCCGCCATCATGGAACTTGTAAATGAAATTAACCAGTTCTTGAGCCAGGAAGGCAAAAAAGACAGTCTTTCATGGTCCGTGGTGCGGGAGGCTATGGAAACCACCGTGGTGCTGCTTTCTCCAGTGGTACCCCACATTACGGAAGAGCTGTGGAACATGTTAGGGCATGATGAGACCCTCCTAAGACTCACCTGGCCGGCTTACCGCCAGGAGGCCCTGGAAGCTGAAACAAAACTGGTCATACTGCAGGTGAACGGGAAGGTGAGAAGCCGGATCGAGGTGCCAACTTCCTATGATGAAGAGGAAATTAAGGCAGAAGCCCTGTCAGATGAGCGAGTTCAGCGCTTCGTCAATGGAAAATCCATCAAAAAGGTGATTGTGGTCAAGAAAAAGCTGGTAAACGTAGTATTGTAAAATGATTGACTATTTTCGATTGACTATTGACTATTGGTTTTAATACGGCAAAAAAATAGGTAATCTGTGAACGCTTACCGGTTTTTATCTATGAAGACGTCTAAATTCATTATTTGTCAATAATCAATAAACGATAATCAATCGTCAATAATTAATCGTCAATAGTCAATCGAAAATAGTCAATTTATAAATGCAATTATTTACCAAACGACATAAGGCACTCCTAAAGGTCTTTCCCCTATACCTGACCCTGGCTTTGACACAGGGTTGCGGCTACAATTTCCGGGGGGCCGATAAACCGAGGGACGAAGGGTTTCAAAGCCTGGCCATTCCTTTGATACAAAGCACGTCCTCATCATTGGGGTTTGAGGGAGATTTTACCACGATCATACGGGAGGAGTTTGCAAGCCGTTCAAAGGTCCCCATGCTCCCAAGGGAAGAGGCCAGCGTGGTTTTGATTGGGAAAGTATCTGAAATCAGGACTGACCCTGTGAGTTATGATACTTTTCTGAAGACTGTTGACGGTGAGGATATCAAGTATTCAGTGACCAATAAGCGCTGGCTGGAGGTAGAACTGGATGCCAAACTGATAGATAGGGCTAGTGGAAAGATCATATGGCAAGCCAGAAACATGGCAGAAAGGGCTGCTTTTGAGGTAAGTTCTGATCCTCTATCAAATCGCTTTAATCAAAAAAAGGCGCTCCAGGAAATTGCCCGGCGTTTAGCCCAGAGGTTATATCTTAAAACCATGGACAGGTTTTAATGCCAGGAGACCTGACACCTGAATATGTCTTAAAGCAGCTCGAAAAGGGCCAATTATCACCAGTTTACCTGTTTTATGGGCCTAACGAATTCCGATTGGAAAGGGCCTTGAGCAGGATCCGCGAGACCTTTATCCCCGAAACCTCAAGAGACTTTAACTTTCGGATCTTTTACGGCGACAAAACTGAGCCGGCAGATATCATGGATACGGCCCGTTCCCTTCCATTTATGTCCCATAGCAGGCTCATTATTGTCCGAAGGACTGAAAGCCTTTCGCCTGCAGCCCTTGAAAGCTATATTCCCTACCTTGAAAGACCGGTCGAGTCAACCTGCCTGATATTTGTATCATCAAAGACGGATTTCAAGAGGAAGTTTTACCGCAAAACAAGAGAACTCGGCCAGGCGGTCAATTTCAAGAAGCTGAGCGAGAGGCAGGTGATCCCATGGATCAAGAAAACGGCAAAGGAACTGGACCTCAACATTGAAGACCAGGCCTGCGCTTATCTACAGCAACTTGTGGGTAATAGTCTAATGGATCTTCATGCTGAACTGGAAAAACTCAGTCTCAGGTATGGAAAGACGGTTGTGGGTTTGGAGGAGGTCAGGGCGGTTGCTATTTTCAGCCGTATTTACACTGTCTTCGAATTGATGGATGAAGTGTCATTCAAACGGCGTGGGGAATCCATATCAGTATTGAACAGGCTTTTAGAGGAAGAAGGTAGTGATGGATACTTGAAGGTTTTGGGGATGCTTAATCGACAAATCCGATTACTGTGGCAGGCTAAAACGGTGAGTGATAAAGGAGGGCGGGCTGCTGATGTGAGCCGCAAAATCAAGCTGCCATCGTTCCTGGTATCCAGGATTGTGCAGCAGTCGAAACACTGGAAAACCGACGACTTTGAACGTGCCTTTCATTTGATGTACAAGGCAGACGGGCTCCTTAAGTCAGGAGCCCATGGCCGTATGGTTCTCGAAAATCTGGTGTTTTCGCTCTGTGAATGAGGAGCAATTAGGACGTTGTAAGCTGATTAACTTGCCGTGCCAGGCGGGAAATTTGTCGAGCAGCCTTATTTTTGTGAATGACACCTTTAGAAGCGGTCTTTTGAAGGACAGAAACGACTTTTGTAAATTCTTCTTTGGCCTGCTCCACAGAGTTACCGGTCACAGCTTTTCTGACTCCTTTAATAGTGTTCTTTGCCGTGGTTTTGTAACTCTTGTTTCGTATTCTCCTGATCTCGCTTTGCCGGGCACGTTTAAGTGCTGATTTATGATTTGCCAAATGTGGGTCTCCTTAATTTGTTGAGAATTATGCTTCAAGGCATTCACTGATACAGCATATAGATATTTTATGTCAAGGTTTTTCTGTGGATCACCGTAATTTACCCGAATCTGAGAAGAAAAACGTCAGCAGAGCGGCAGGGGTGGTGGGTTTCTACACTTTTCTAAGCCGTATCCTGGGTCTGGTCCGGGATATGGTTATCGCCAGTCTTTTTGGATCCGGCATGGCTGCAGATGCCTTTTTTGTGGCCCTTCGCATCCCCAATCTGTTGAGACGGCTCTTTGCAGAAGGCTCCCTCACCATTGCGTTTATCCCGGTTTTTACAGAGTATCTTACCAACAAAACGAAGAAAGATGCATTTGACCTGGCAAGGATTGTATTAACCCTCCTTACGCTCAGCCTTGTAATTGTAACGGTCCTTGGCATTCTTTTCTCCCCATGGATTGTACGAATACAGGCATTTGGCTTTGGAAGTTCCGGGGTTAAGTACGATCTCACGGTATTGCTCACCCGTATTACGTTCCCTTACATCTTCTTTATCAGCATTGTGGCCTTTTTTATGGGGGTCCTCAATTCCTTAAGACACTTCGCAGCGCCGGCTGCCGCACCTATTTTTCTAAACGCGGGCATCATTGGGGCAGCGTACTTCATTTCTCCCCGCTTGCCAGACCCCATTGTGGGGGTGGCTATTGGGGTTATAATAGGCGGCATTCTTCAGGTGGGCTTGCAGATCCCCTGGGTCATTAAAGAAGGCCTTAAACTGTTTCCCCGGTGGCAGCCGGATCACCCGGCAGTGAAAAGGATCGGGATCCTTATGCTGCCTGCCATTTTCGGATCCGCTGTGTACCAGTTAAACAGCTTTATAGGTACCCTCCTTGCTTCATTCCTGGCAGAAGGGAGTGTTTCATGGCTTTATTATGCAGACCGCCTTGTCCAGTTCCCCCTGGGGGTATTTGCAATCGCCATTAGCACGGCTGCGCTCCCATCCCTTTCAACCCAGGCAGCAATAAATGACCTCCAGCAATTCGGAGATATACTGAGCCATGCCCTGCGCATGGTCTTTTTCATTACCCTGCCGGCCACTGTAGGCTTGATCATTCTCGGAAAACCGATTATTGGAGTTCTTTTTGAAAGGGGAGCCTTTGATGCTATCTCTACACTGATGACAAATCGCGCTTTGATCTTCTATGCACTGGGTCTCGTGGCCTTTTCAGGGACCCGGATAATGGTTGCGGCCTTTTATGCGCTTCAGGATACAAAGACCCCGGTCAAAATAGCTGTTGTGGCATTCTCAACTAATTTGATCTTCAGCCTATTGCTGATGGGACCTTTGAAGCACGGTGGCCTTGCGCTTGCCCTGTCATTGGCGTCATCCATTCAGTTTTGCCTCCTGGCCTTTTTTCTGAAAAGAAAAGTCAAAACTGTTAACCTGAGACCGGTGCTGATATCCGGTCTAAAGTGTGCTTTTGCAGCCGCAATCATGGGAACAGGGATTTTTTATGTTCATTCCGGATGGCTAACCGCGGATTCGGGTTCAGGTTTATTGAGTATGTCCACGGAGTTAGCTGGTCTCATAGGGATTGGCGTAGCCCTCTATTTTATACTTACAAAAATCCTGGGTTGCCGCGAATTAGGATCCCTTTTGGATACATTTTCACCAAACTTCAGGAGGGTTAAACGCGGTTAAGGGCCGATGTGAATGCTGGTTTTCTTTCCTCTTGATGAGGGAGGTTAGATGTGGGTAAAAAGAATCGCTAATACTACTGTAGAGATCTGAACATAAAATGTTATCATTATGAGTAAATTTAAAATAATATAATTGTAAATGGTTAATAATTATTGACATATCATGTTAGTTATGATTATATGCTTTTCTTTTTGCAATCTATAAATAATAACTGCAACTATTCATTCGGAAGGGATTGTCTGTGACCTGTCTCAGAGCCTCTAAAGACATAATCGATAGTTCCATACATAGCGCTGGACTTGCTGATAACCACTTGAAAACTCTCGATAAATATCAGTCTCATCCTTATTTAATGGAAAATCTGGAAGAATCTATTCGACTCGAACTTAAGACAGATCCCGAGGTGGTTCGAACGCAGGCGAAGTGGTGCGGCCTGAAGCCAGGGCTTCGAGTGCTTGACGTGGGGTGTGGGCCTGGCAAGACAAGCGCAATTCTCCATGAAGTGATTCAGCCAGATGGTGAATTATTGGGTCTGGACTTTTCGGAAGAACGAATTGAGTACGCAAAAAAACACTACGACGGAAAAGCAGGCATTCGTTTTCAGGTTCATGACTTTACAGCACCTTTAGTCGGATTAGGTCAGTTTGATCTCATTTGGGTGCGATTTTTTCTAGAATATTTCCGCCTGGAAAGTTTTGAAATTGTGAAAAACTTAACGGATTGCCTGAGGCCTGGAGGGTATCTTTGTCTAATGGATCTAGACCACAACTGCTTGAGCCATTACAAATTGCCCAACAAATTGGAAAAGGCCCTTTATGATATTATGGGCCTACTCGAAGAGAAGTATGATTTTGATCCTTATGCCGGACGAAAACTATATTCATATTTGTATGATCTCGGCTATGAAGAAATACAACTGGATCTCGTGGCACATCACCTGATCTATGGAAAGATGGGTGATGTGGATGCTTATAATTGGGTGAAGAAAGTAGAAGTGGCCTTTATGAGAGTCCGAGAAGTTTTTGAACACTACCCAGGAGGATATACTGGATTTCATTCTGATTTTATGCGATTTTTTAAGGATCCTAAGCGATTCACATACACCCCGTTGATCCTTTGTAAGGGGATGAAGCCTTTACCAGCTTGATCGGCTAAAGAATAGTAAGCCTTTAATGGTTTAATGTCAGCGATTTCAACAAAACCAAATAAAAAAATGGTTCATTTTTTTCATTTCTTGTCATCCATAACTTTGCGAATAGCCTGAAGCATCTGCCTTACTTCGTATGGCTTACCCACGAAGCCTTTTGCCCCTCCATCAATCGCATCTTTTGTTGGTCCGTTAACAGAATACCCGCTGGCAATGATTACTTTTACCCGCGGATTCATTTCGACAAGCTTTTCCAAACACCGTTTTCCGCCCATTCCTGGCATGCTCAGGTCCAAGATGACCAGATCCACATGCTCATTTTCCTTCTCGTAAAGCTCCAGGGCACTTTCTCCGTCCGGAGCAGTCAGCACCGCGTAACCAAAACTGCCAAGTAGCTCTTTACCGAGTTGTCGGATACTTTCTTCATCATCAACCAGCAGGATAGTCTCAGTACCTCCTTTTACAGGGGCTTCTGCCTCTTTCGACACCTGGCTGTCTATTTCGCTTTCTATAATAGGAAAGTAGATACTAAAGGCAGTGCCTTCACCTGGTTCGCTTATACATGTGATATAGCCTCCATGGCTTTTTACGATACCGTAAACCATGGCCAAACCGAGACCGGTTCCCTTTCCTGTTTCCTTTGTAGTAAAGAAGGGTTCAAATATGTGCTCCTGCAACTCCTTGTCCATTCCGTGCCCCGTATCCGATACTTTCAAAAGAACATATTCCCCGGTGCTGTCTCCTA
>JAUWMY010000268.1 GCA_030612945.1 Desulfobacteraceae bacterium | reverse complement strand
TTGATTTCACCCCACCAGCCATTCTTCATCGTAGGTGAATTCCCAAGCATAAGCCTTCCGGAAAATTCTACATTAGCAGTATCATTGGTCTCAATTTTCCTTTTATCGTCAAGTTCCCCATCTATGTAGATTGCCTTTTCGCCCCCTCCAAAAGTGACTGTGACAAACAGTAGGCAGTAAGCAGTAGGTAGAAGGCGGGAGAACCGTTAGGCTTAAAGCAAAGGGTATTGCATTGATATTGTGTTATCGAATCCATTGAATGTTGATTAGATGAGCTACCTTCTTGAACTCAGGATCACCTGTTACAAGTATGGCCGACTGTTCTAAAGCACAGGCTAATGCAAAACAATCGGCATATGAGATGGGATAGTCTGCTTTAAGTTCTGCTGCCTTATAGACAAGAGCCTCCGGAGCTGGAAGAATCTTGAAGCCCAACTGATGAACTCGCCCCAATATTTCCACCTTCTTATTGTCACCAAATCTCCTTTTGGTCATATAAATAATCTCGCCAAGATTAATTACACAAAGGAGTCGATCCAACCGTTGTTTTAGCGCTCTTCGCAAGATTTTGGCTACAACTTCGGTTCCCTTTTCTTCTTGAAAAAATGCAAGAAGCGCGTGACTATCGAACAGATATCTGGATGTCATTCATCAAAATCCTTCCTTCTTTCTTTAAGCAGTTCCTCGGATAATGAAGGGTTTGGGGGAAGACAGCCCATAGCCTGGCCTATAGGATCTTTAGAGGGTGGCACAAGAAAAATAAGGTTTCCGTATTCAAAAATCTGAATTTTGCAGCCCGGCTGAATGCTGTATTTTTTTCTTATTGCAGCAGGTATTACTACCTGGCCCTTGGCCAAAACTTTGACGGATTGCATGCGATACTCCTATTTGTTGGTTAAACATTTTATTGAATTGTATAACTTTTGGGGTTTAAGTGTCAATGAGGAAAATGAAATTGTGTTGAATTTAAGCCAACAAATTGACGCATGTGGTCCACACACGGGATGTCTTTAGAGCTATCCCAACCTTGATTATAAAATTCCGAGATTTTATAGCAAATTCACAAAATAAATGTTAAAATCTATAATATTCATCGACAAGAAAATTTTGCAAGGAAGGCAAGGCGTGACAGTCCGTAGTAGGATTGTAGATGGTCACTACCTAACGGAGGCGATTAATGAAACGGGATGAACTGGTACAATTCATTACTAAACACAGGAAGGAGATTGACGCGTTTGGTGTAAAGTCTCTTGCCCTTTTTGGTTCAATAGCAAGAGATGAAGCTCGATCAACCAGTGACATTGATATTCTGGTGGAGTTTCAAGGAACGGCAACTTTTGGCCAGTATATGAAACTGAAATTCTTTTTGGAGGATAGGTTGGCTTGTTCGGTGGATCTTGTCACACCCAAGGCGCTCAAGCCGCGATTGCGGCCATACGTAGAGAAGGAGGCTCTTCATGTTGCGTGACTATATGCTTTTCCTTGAAGATATGCAGACGTCCAGCGAAAAGATCGTCCGTTATACCAGGGGATTGAATAAAGATGAATTCCTCAAGGACGAAAAGACTTATGATGCTGTAGTTCGTAATCTAACTGTAATTGGCGAAGCTGTTAAGCATATCCCTGACAAGGTGCGTGGGCGTTATGCTCAGTTAGAGTGGCGTGAGATCGCAGGTTTCCGCGATATTGCCATTCATGAATATTTTGGTATAGATGAAGAGATTCTGTGGGATATTATTCAAAACGAAGTCCCCTCACTTTTGGCCAAACTAAGAGAGATAATAGCTCAGGAGGAACATGAAGATGACTGACCGCAGAGTAAGCGGGAAAGAGAGACAATTGCGATTGAAATGTGGAACATGAAAGTTTTGGTAACCGGTGTGAACGGTCAGGTAGGTTGGGAGTTGAAAAGACGGGGAGCCCGGCATGGGTTTAAAGTCCTGGGTTTGGATCATGCGGAGCTGGATATCACAAACTCGAGCTCGGTTGATGAGGTAATACGCCGGGAGGAGATCTCTTTGGTGGTCAATGCCGCGGCCTATACGAATGTTGATCGGGCGGAATCGGAACCTGAACTTGTTTTTGCTGTAAATCGTGATGGTCCAGCACACCTGGCCTCTTCGTGTGCAGAGGCTGAAATTCCCCTTATACATATTTCTACTGACTATGTCTTTGATGGTACCAGGAAAGGGTCTTATTTTGAAACCGACCCGATTTCCCCATTAGGGGTTTACGGTAGAAGCAAAGCAGCAGGTGAGGCTGAAGTAGAGAAGCGCGTGAAGGAGCACATTATCCTGCGGACGGCCTGGGTGTATGGGGTTCATGGTAACAATTTTGTAAAAACCATGATCAGTTTAGGAAAAGAAAAAGACATACTACGGCTGGTCAACGATCAGTATGGCTGTCCAACCTATGCGGCGGATATAGCAGATGCCGTTTTTGCGATTGCTTCTTATATCCTGGAAGGACGTGAGATTACCTGGGGCACCTACCATTACTGTGGCAATGGAGCAACCAGTTGGCACAGTTTTGCAGAAAAAATTATTGAATTGGCAAGAGAATATGGCCCGCTTGCCGTAAAAATGGTAAACCCCATCAGTACTGAAGAGTATCCCACACCGGTAAAAAGACCGGCTAACTCAGTCCTTGATTGCTCCCTGATTGGTAAGAATTTTGCCATTCAACCCAAAGCGTGGGGGGAGAGTCTGAAAGACATGATTCACCGCTTATTATCTTTTAAAGAATAACATAATGACTCAATATGGAATAAAGTTCAAATGAGAAAATCCAAATGTCAAATCAAATCCAAAACCCCAATGTCAAAATGTTTTCCAAAACGATCAGTTATTTATCTTTTCCCCATTGCGCATCTCGGTTAGTGTAGGCTGAGTTTGAATTAATGGGTGGACATATTTTTTTAGCATTTGTCATTTGAATTCATTTCATTTACATATTTGGGCCCTTTTAGGGTAACAATTCAAGCCACTTTTTAGGGGTGGTTGTTAAATATACAGCCCCCCTCCAGGGGGAAATCAAAGCCAGGTCCTTGTATGGGCTTGGATCTTTACTTAGTGCCCGACCGAAAACTGTTATTTTTCCCAATCTCTTCGTCCCCGATGAGCGGGATTTGTCAACAGGCTCAAATTATAATCCTCGAAATACTCAATGTATTCCTGTGGTTATAATTTTCGCCTTCCTTGATCTTGGAAAAAATTCCTAGTTTTCGTTCAGACACTACTTGAGAGGTGCATATGTCGGGAATTAATGTAGGAATTATCGGATTTGGGACTGTTGGGGCTGGGACGGTTGAAATACTCACCAAAAACCGGGAGATTATATCGAGTCGTGTGGGAAACGAAGTGACCTTGAGGAAGATAGCGGATCTGGATATTGAATCTGACAGAGGGGTCCCTGTGGATCGTGACCTGTTGACCACCGAGGCCATGGATGTAATTGATGATCCGGACATCCATGTGGTTGTAGAGCTTATGGGCGGCTTGCAAAAAGCCAAGGAGTATATTCTGAAGGCCATGGAAAGGGGAAAGCATGTGGTCACTGCCAATAAGGCGCTTCTGGCGGAATCCGGCCAGGAAATATACCAGGCAGCCGAACATTATGGTGTAAGCCTGGCCTTTGAAGCGAGCGTGGGTGGCGGAATCCCGGTCATCGGGGCCTTGAGGGGCGGTCTTTCTGCCAACCACATTCATACTACGATGGGGATTTTGAATGGAACCTCTAACTACATCCTAAGCAGAATGACACAGGAAGGGCTTCCATATGACAGGGTGGTTCAGGAGGCGGTAGAGTTAGGCCTTGCCGAGGACCCTCCCACCCTGGATGTGGACGGGATAGATGCGGCGCACAAATTGGCCATACTTATGTCCATCGGGTTTGGGTCAGCGGTTTCTTTTGAGGAAATCTATAAGGAGGGTATTACTGAACTCACCCCGGATGATATTCGATTTGCCGGAGAATTCGGTTACTGTATTAAATTGCTGGCCATTTCAAGAAATCTGGGTGGTATACTGGAGGCACGAGTTCACCCTGCCATGATTCCAAAAGACCACATTATGGCCAATGTAAATGGAGCCTATAATGCAATTTATCTTGAGGGTGATTTTGTGGGTTCAAATGTCTATTATGGACTGGGGGCTGGAAGAAGACCCACGGGGAGTGCCGTAGTTTCGGATATTATGGATCTGGCAAGACAGATCAGGCTGGGTCTTAAGATGCCCATGCCTCCCCTTGCCCATGTCAGTCCCCCGGAGGCCGGAATCCATATACAGCCTATGAAAGAACTGAATACCTCGTATTATTTCAGATTTTCAGTTCTGGACAGCCCCGGGGTGCTCTCAAAGATATCCGGGATCCTGGGAAATCACAAAATCAGTATTGCCTCTGTGATCCAGAAAGGCCGGGAGGTCAATGGATCTGTCCCGCTGGTAATGCTGACCCATGAGGCCAGGGAAAGCAATGTGCAAAAGGCTGTATCGTTGATAGATGGGCTGGATGTTTTGACTGGTAAGAGTATGATAATCAGGGTGGAGGGGAAGTAGAGTGCCTAAAGTGCCTAAAGTGAGCTAAAGTGAACTAAAGTGCCTATTTATCCCGCTTGCGGCGGGGAAGTTACAAAAAATCAATCAAGGGAATGTATTTAACTGGTGACCTAATGGCTAAAGCGCATAAAACAACAAAATATATACTTCT